>NZ_JBFRDW010000001.1:0-39446 GCF_052113985.1 Pseudoduganella sp. RAF53_2
GTTCCTCGGTGCACTGGCAGCTGCCTATTTCGTTACAACCCGGAGATCCCAATGAATTCAGTGAACATCGTCGAAGCCTTCTGGGCCGCTGTGTGGCAGGGTTCCTCGGTGCACTGGCAGCTGCCTATTTCGTTACAACCCGGAGATCCCAATGAATTCAGTGAACATCGTCGAAGCCTTCTGGGCCGCTGTGTGGCAGGGCAAGGACTTTGACGCCATCGACCGCTTCTGCGTGGAGGACTTTGTCATCACCTCTGGCGGCGTGGACATCGCCTCCAGGACCAGCTTCAAGGCCTGGGCAAAACAATTCAACCAACAGATCAGCGGACTGGCATTCGAAGTGGTCGAGACTTTCCAGAACGCCGACGGCAGCCGCGTCGCCTCGCGCTGGATCGTCAGCGGCCGCAACAACGGCATGTTCGGCCTGCCCCCCGACCAACGCGAAGTCCGTTTCACCGGCACCGCCGTGTGGCAAGTCCGCGAAGATGGCATGCTGATGCACAATTGGGTCGAGCGCTCCAGCTGGGAGGCTTATCAGAGCTTGACCATCAGCTCCCTCTCAAGCGCCGCCAAAAATACTTTGACGCGGGTCGGAACATAGCGCCGTGTTGGCATCACAGCCCACACSGACAGGTCTTCCATCGCCGCATCCTCCAGCTCAATGCTGACCAGGCTGCCTTCTCGCAGCTGGCGATAAACGTCCCAGTAAGTGAGCATGGACAGCCCGAGCCCCTGCAGCGCCGCGAGGCGGGCGGCGTCCACATTGCTCGTGGTGAGCCGGGCATTCATGCGCCGATGCTGCAGCTTTCCATCGATAACAAAGGGCCAGCGTGCTACCGCCTGCAGCACGATGCACTGATGAAGCTCCAGCTCAGCTAGCGTTGATGGCACACCATAGCGCTTCAGGTAGCGCGGCGATGCGCAGATGACACGCGGATTGCTCACCATCCGCTTCGCTACCAGATCCGAATCGCCAAGCGTTGCCACGCGCAAGGCCAGATCGAGGCCTTGTCCAACGATATCGACCACCCGGTCGGACAAGTCGAGATCGACGCGCAAATCCGGATGCTGCTCCAGCAGCGCGGACAACATCGGCAGCACGACCGTTTGGCCGAACACGCTTGGCGCGGTGAGGCGAAGCACGCCGGAAACCGTGGCCGAGGCCGGACTGAGCTCCCCGCGTGCGCTCTCTTCCGCTTCGGCCATTGTATTCGCGTAGGGCAGAAACGCTTCACCTTCCGCAGTGAGCGATACCGAACGCGTGGTCCGGTGAAACAGCCGCACGCCAAGCTCCTCCTCCAGAACCGCGATCCGCCGCGATACCTGCATCGGCCCGATGTCGAGCTGGCGCGCGGCTGCCGACAAACTTCCGGCAGTCACCACCGAGAGAAAAATGCGAAGGTCTGAAATCTGCATTTATAACGATTTTTGATAAGACGGCTTCACTTTCTGATGCTTTCTCAAGTGTGCACCGATGCCTATGATGACTTCCATGCACTGCAACCGCAGCGTCCCTTTTGGAAAGTGAAGATCATGAACGACTCTCTCAGCAAAATTTTATCAAAACACGATATGAATGGCACGAATCTGAAAAACCGGCTGGCTGTCGCGCCAATGACCCGGATTACGGCGACCGCGGACGGCCTGGCCACGCAGGCCATGCGCGACTATTACCGCCGCTTCGCCAAGGGCGGCTTCGGTCTGGTCATGACGGAAGGGATCTACACCGATAAGGCGTTCTCGCAAGGCTATCGCAACCAGCCCGGCATCGCGGACGATGCCCAGGCCGCTGCATGGAAGCAAGTCACGCAAGAGGTGCAGCAGCACGGCGCACTGATCTTCGCCCAGCTCATGCACGCAGGCGCCCTCAGCCAGGGCAATGCCTATCGCGCCCATACCATTGCACCTTCTCCGGTGCAGCCGAAGGGCAAGCAGATGACCTTCTATTACGGCACAGGTGAATATGCCACGCCACAGGAAATCAGCGAACAGCAAATCGCCGAGGTAATCGACAGCTTCGTGCAATCTGCCCTGCGCGCGGTGCGGACCGGCGGCTTCAACGGCATCGAAATCCATGGCGCCAACGGCTATCTGCTGGACCAGTTCCTGACCGCGCATACCAATCTGCGCACCGACCGCTGGGGCGGCGATGTGCACGGCCGCGTGCGCCTGCTGGAAGAAATCGTCAAAGCCGTGAAGAGCGCCGTTGGTGACCTGGTGCCGGTTGGAATTCGCATATCACAAGGCAAGGTGAATGACTTCACCAGCAAATGGCCGGGCCGGGAGGCCGACGCGGAGGTCATTTTCGGCACGCTGGCCCGCGCAGGCGCCGATTTCATCCATGTGACCGAGTTCGAGGCCTGGAAGCCGGCTTTTGAGAACGGTCACGACAGCCTGATTGCACTGGCAAGGCGCTTTGCCCCCGGCGTCACGATTATCGCCAACGGTTCTCTGCATAGCGTCGAACGCAGCGGCGAAGCGCTCGATCTGGGTGCGGATGTCGTGGCGCTGGGCCGGGGCGCGCTGGCAAACCCGGATCTGCCGCAACTGTTCGAGCGGCGCCACGCACCGCGCGACTTCGACGGGTCCATTCTCGGCCCGATCGCGGACATCAAGGAAAGCGAGCTGGCCTTCGCCAACTAATGGGTAATCATGGTGGACAGCACCGTCACCGCCGCCCCCGTATATTCCTTCTCTAATAATAGTGTGAGCTCGGTGTGGGTCGAGATCAGATTGATCAGGTTGACCTTGTCCCATGCCAGCTTTTTCAGGATCGCGTGGTAGATGCCCGGCGTGCGCCAGGAATCGGCGGTCAGCTGCAAGGTGACGGCGTTCAGGTTCTCCAGGCGCGCGAGCAGGCGCTCGTCGCCGAAGACTTCCTCCACCATCGGGATCAGCGGGCGGCTACAGATCACCATCACCTCGTTGATGCCGCGCGTGACGGTCAGGAACAGGCCGTGGCCCGTGCCTACCTTCTCCAGCAGCTGGCGATGGCATTCATCGGTCAGCTCGGAGCGGCGAAAGGTGAATTCCACCAGATCGGTACGGGCGGTCAGCTGGCCGGACTTCTGCGCCAGCACGATCTCGTGGCTGTCCGCATCGGGCAGCCGGTTGGCTACGCGGCGCAGGGCCATGACGACGGCCGCCTGGCCGACAGGTTTCCACAGGTCGGTCTGAAGCTGCGGTTGCAGCTGGCGCGCCAGTTCCGACAGGTTGATCAGTCCGCGACGCAGCCCCTCGCTCAGAAACGGCGATTCCGCGACGATGCGTTCGACTTTGGTTGAAATTGACAGCATGAGTGATGCGCCCTCACAAACAGATGCCTCAACGGTGACGGGCTAGTGTAAATCGCAAAATTAAACTATTGCAACGACGACGCGACAATTCGATACATATTTGTGTTGCGCCAAACACGAATTTAGAGAGGCAAGTCTAGTTTGTTGCAGTAAGCCGACAACTTCTCGTAACAGTGCGCCAAGTTGGTGCGATTAGCGCTATACGCGCGCGATCTCCGAAAACAGTATGTCTCATTTTGAACAGATTTCCTGGGCTTGACTCATTTCACAACTTTTTTGACTTCACCGGATCGGGAGGATTAAGTTCCGGCTCTCCTACCCACCACGTCATCTGGAGAGACGATGAAACTTCAAAAGAGCATCCTCGCCGCTGCCATCGCAGCACTGCCGTTCGCATGCGCATTCGCGCAAGCTTTGCCGGATTCACTGATGTCCGCTCCGGGCCAGGCCCTGACTGACGCGGACAAGGCCAACATCCTGGACAAGCTGAACAACCGCCGCGGCGCCGCAGGCCTGGACAGCGATCACAGCTATAAGATTACTAGCCAGCACCCAGGCACCCACGGCCAGCGCATCACGCGCGCCGCTCACACCTGGCGCGGCCTGCGCGTGTTTGGTTCGGATTCGGTCATCGTCAGCGACCAAAATGGCGACATCGTCAGCGAATCGGCATCTAACCGCCGCGAAGGGCTGGACGCATCCCGCGCCGCCAAGGCCGGTGGCAAAGGCGCACCGGACACCACCCCGACCGTCAGCGCCGACGAAGCGATCGACCTGGTCGTAAAACGTGTGGCGCCGAACGGCACCCATCGCTGGAAGCCTGAAGCCGAACTGCTGATCTGGCCGGTGATGAAACAGGTGCGCCTGCCGTCCGCCGGCAACAAGTCCGATGCCCAGTTGAACGCGGTGGACGTGGAAGACGTGGTTGATCACTACGAGCTGGCCTACCTGGTCAAAACCCGCATGGTCAACAACAAGCAGCTGGTCTACCGCGACACCGTGGTGAGCGCGCTGACCGGCGTCACCATCAARCAGTGGGATGCGCTGGAAACCGTGACCGGCACCGGCCACAGCCAGTACAACGGCGACGTACCAATCCAGACCACCCTGTCCGGTTCCACCTACAAGATGCTGGACGCCACGCGCGGCGTAGGCGGCACCTTCGGCGGTATGGCGATCACCAACGCCAACCACTCGCCGGAATCCAATCCGCAAGCCGGCTCCATCTACACCAACAGCACCAACACCTGGGGCGACGGCCAGCAGTACGTCAACGGCGGCAGCACCACCAACGCCAACGGCCAGACCGCCGCAGTGAACGCGCTGTGGGGCCTGATGAACACCTACGACACGATGAAGAACGTGCTGGGCTGGCAGTCCCTGGATGGCAACAACACCGCGACCTACATCGCGGTCCACGTCGACACCCAATACGACAACGCCTTCTTCGAGCCGGGCTGCAAGTGCATGTACATCGGTGACGGCGGCACGTCCTTCAATAACCTCGGTTCCATCGACGTGATTGGCCACGAAATGGGCCACGGCGTGACCGATGCCACGTCCAACCTGACCTACTCCGGCGAATCCGGTGGCCTGAACGAATCCAACTCGGACATCAACGGCGAAATGGTGGAAGCCTATGGCCGCGCAGGCGGCACCGGCAGCGTCATCCCGAACACCGGCAATGACTGGGTGATGGGTGCTGAAATCTCGAAGAGCGGCCAGCCGCTGCGCTGGCTGTACAAGCCAAGCAAGGACGGCACCAGCCCTAACGCATGGAGCAGCACCCTCGGCAATCTGAACGTGCACTACAGCTCCGGCCCGAACAACCGCATGTTCTACTTCCTGTCGCAGGGTTCCAGCTCCAGCTCGACCAGCGACTACTACAGCTCCTACCTGACAAAGACCCCGAAGAACATGACGGGTATCGGCAACGACAAGGCCTATCGCATCTGGTTCAAGGCGAATACCACCAAGTTCACCTCGTCCACCAACTATGCGGACGCACGTACCAAGGTCATTCAGGCAGCCGAGGAATTGTATGGCGTGGGTTCCAAAGAGTCGACCGCCGTCAAGCGCGCCTACGCTGCAATTAACGTCGGCGCCGACGTGGRTGAAGTGGTATCGGGGGCACTGGCGATCGCTACCCAGCCGAACAACGTGACCGTGTCTGCCGGCGGCACCGCCAGCTTCACCGTGGCAGCATCGGGCGGCACCGCGCCTTACAGCTATAAGTGGTATCGCAACGGCTCGCTGATTTCCGGCGCCACTTCGGCTACCTACTCCTTCACCGCGCAGGCTGCCGACAACGGCGCTTCGTTCAACGCATCGGTGACCGACTCCGCTTCGCCGGCAGCGACCGTGAACTCGAACAACGCCACCCTGACCGTGGGCGGTTCGCAGACCGAACGCGTGGTAAACGGCGGCTTCGAGTCCGGCACTTCGCCATGGGCCGGCACCACCGGCGTGATCGGCAGCTACAGCGGCCAGACCGCCTACGAAGGCACCCGCTTCGCATGGCTGGGCGGTAACGGCACCACCGCTTCCGAGACCATCACCCAGGACGTGGCGATCCCATCGACCGTGACCTCGGCAACCCTGAGCTTCGCGCTGCACATCGACACTGCGGAATCGGGCAGCACCGCCTACGACAAGCTGGTGGTGACTGTGAAGAACACCGCAGGCACCACCCTGGCCACGCTGGCAACTTACTCCAACGTGAACGCGGCCAGCGGCTACCAGATCCGCACCTTCGATCTGCTGCCTTACAAAGGCCAGACGGTGCGCCTGTCGTTCGCAATGACGGAAGACTCGTCGCTGCAAACCTCCTTCGTAGTGGATAAGGTCAGCCTGGTGACCCAGTAATCACAGTTTGTGGTTCCACTTCCCCGCCGGTACCTCCCCTGGGCCGGCGGTTTTTTTCGTGTGCAGCACTCCGCATACGCGATGACGATCCCTGCACAAGGCGGTTTTGGCCTTGCGGCCGGTGCTATGATGGCGGCCTTGATTTTCGGAGGACACCATGAGCATCGGCATCGGCGGAAAAACGGTTGAAGAGGCACTGGCCAGCCTGAAGGACATGACGGCAGGCGCCGTCCCCATCGGCAAGGAAGAGCATCAGGCACGCATCGCCCGCGCGCAGGCTTATATGCAGCAGCAAGGCATTGCAGCGATCTACATCAACGCAGGCAGCAACCTGCTCTACTTCACCGGCACCAAATGGCATCCGAGCGAGCGCATGGTTGGCGCCATCCTGCCCGCAAATGGTCCCGTCGAGTACATCGCCCCCGCCTTCGAGGAAGATACGCTGAACGACTTCATGCTGATCGAAGGCCGGGTGAATTGCTGGCACGAGCACGAAAGCCCTTATCAGCTGTTTATCGGCGTTCTGGCCCGCATGGGCATTGCGCCGAATCCTGCACAGCCGCCGCGCGTTGGCATCGACGAATCGGCAGCGTTTTTCATCTACGACGGCATCCGTCCGCTGGCCAATGGCTACGCGCTGGAGAACGCGCGCAATGTGACGGCGCACTGCCGCACCCGCAAGTCCAAGGCCGAAATCGCCCTGATGCAGCGCGCCAAGGACATGACCCTGGCCGTGCACATCGCCACCGCCAGCATTCTGCGCGAAGGCATCACGACCACCGAAGTGGCCGAGTTCATCGACCGCGCCCACCGCAAGGTCGGCGCACCGGCCGGATCGTATTTCGTGATCGTGCTGTTCGGCGTGGCCACATCCTTCCCACACGGCGTCAGCTACGTGCAAACGCTGAAGCAAGGCGACACGGTACTGATCGACACCGGCTGCAAGCTGCTGAACTACATTTCCGACATCACGCGCACCTATGTCTTCGGCGAACCAAGCGAGCGCCAGCGCTTCGTGTGGAATGCGGAGAAGGCGGCACAGCAGGCTGCATTCGAAGCCGCGCAGCTGGGCGTCCCTTGCGAGGAAGTCGACCAGGCCGCACGCCGCTCCTTGCAAGCCAACGGCTTCGGTCCCGAGTACAAACTGCCAGGCCTGCCGCACCGCACCGGCCACGGTATCGGCCTGGACATCCATGAATGGCCCTATCTGGTGGGCGGCGACAAGACCCCGCTGGACGTCGGCATGACCTTCTCCAATGAGCCGATGATCGTAGTGCCGGGCGAATTCGGCGTACGCCACGAAGACCACTTCTACATGGCGGAAGACGGCCCGCGCTGGTTCACCGAACCATCGCATACCATCGACAATCCGTTCAAGCTGTAAACTCCGCCAGTATCCATTCCTTGAGCAGCTCCGCCGCCGGACGCAAAGCCGCGGCGGATGGCTGCACAAGGTAATAGCTCTTCGGCAGTTCCAGCTCGCAGTCAAAGGGGGCATACAGGCCGTCCTCCGCCAGCTCCTCCTCGATCAGCAGCGCGCTGCACAGCACCAGTCCCCGCCCACGACGGGCCGCTTCGATGGCAAGCAGGGTTTGATCGAAGTGCAGGCCGCCGATGGCGTCCACCTGTTCCGGGGTCATCCCCGCAAAACGCCCAAGCCATTCGACCCAGTGCGGATGCAGCGTCGTATGCAGCAAGGTCGCGCGGCGCACATCGGCCAGCTCGTGCAACTCCAGGCGCTCCACATAACCCGGTGCGCAGAAGATCGTGATCCTGTCGTGGGTCAGCAAAGTGGCCTGTAAATCCGCAGCCGGTACACCGTCGTAATGGCGAATTGCCAGATCGACCGCGCCGCTGGCCAGATCCGTTATCGCTGTGGACGCGCTCACGCGCAGCGTGATGCCGGGATGTTGCTCAACAAAGCGCGCCATATGGTTGCTGAACCACTTTGCCGCAAAGGTGGGCGGCATGGAGATGCACAGCTCCTGCGATCCGCTGTGGCGCAAGGCGCTGCTGGCACGGCTGATTGCGGACAACGCCGGGCGGATCTCGCGCCAGTATTCTTCAGCCGCCGGCGTCGGCTCCACCGCGCGCACCTTGCGCACGAACAGCGTTACGCCCAGCCACTCTTCCAAGCGCTGTATCTGCTGGCCCACCGCGCCGGGTGTGACCGATAGCGCCTCCGCCGCCAGCGCGAAGCTGCGGTGCTGCRTGGCCACGTCGAAGACGGCCAGCGCTTTCAAGGGCGGCATACGGTCCATGCTATAGTTTTTCTATACCAAAGCATAAATATAATCGTTTGTCGCCTCGGCCGTGCGAACCGAGAATGAAGCTTTCTGAATGAGTTTGACCATGAAACGCACCGCCTACGCCGCCTACCTCCTGCTTGGACTGATCTGGGGCGCCAACTTCATCTTCATGAAATGGGCCACCGCCCTGATCCCTGCCGGACAGGTGGTTCTGCTGCGCGCGGTGTTCGGCTTCTTCCCCCTGCTGGCCTATGCGCTGCTGCGCGGCTTGCTCAGCTGGTCGCACCTGCGCTACTGGCGCCACTACATCGTAATGGGCTTGCTGGCGACGGCGCTCTACTACTTCGCTTACGCCGCAGGGGCGCGGCTGCTGCCGTCCGCCATCGCGGGCATGCTGAGTGGTGCGATTCCGCTTAGCTCCTTCCTGACTGCCCTGCTCTTCCTGCGCGAAGAAAAAGTGGGACGCGCAGCACTGGGCGGCCTGGCGCTTGGCCTGGTTGGCATTGCACTGATCGCCCGGCCGTGGCAAGCCAGCGCTGTCGATCCGGTCGGCGTGGCCTATATGCTGGCCGGTTCGCTCAGCGTCGGCTGCTCCTTCGTTTACGCGAAGCGCTTCCTGGTCGACAAAGGCATTCCGGCCGCGGCACTCTCCACTTACCAGATCGGCGCCGCGCTGGTGATGCTGCTGGCCGTGACCGACCTGCACGGCATCGGCCGCATCGCCGGTGACACGGTCGCCTGCGTCGGCCTGATCGCCGGCCTCGGCATCGCCGGCACCGGCGTGGCCTATATGCTGTATTACTACCTGGTGGGGGAATTGGGCGCGTTGCGCGCAGCCAGCGTGACCTACCTGCCGCCCGTGGTCGCCCTGATCATCGGCCACACCATCGCCGGCGAAGCACTGGACGGCACCAGCATCGCTGCAATGGCCTTCATCCTGAGCGGTGTCTGGCTGCTGCAATCCGCGCGCCAGGCGCAGCAAGCCGCGCCCGCRCCAGCAGCCTCGCGCGCCTGATTACAAGGCCAGCATCTCTTTCTTCAGGGTGCTGGCACATTCCAGCGAGGCGACCGACAGCTCCTTCTTCAGCGCCGCAGCGCGGTTGTCCAGCAACTCATCGTAGGTCGGCGCATCGGTATTCGATTCGGCCATGTGTTTGCACTGGCCTTGCGCCACCACCTTCCTCGTTGCGACATCAACCAGGCGCGCGTTCGCCACGTGCATCACGCGGTAGTGCGACCAGTCGGTGGGGAAGTAGCCGAACATCCAGTTCACGGTTTCCACATCCAGCACGTACCTGGCCTTGCCGGATGCAGCGCTCGCCAACTGCTCCGCGTCGCCTGACGTGACCGTGATCGGCGCGACCACTTGCATGCCGCGTATATCGCGCAGATCGTCGCCCAGCCAGCGGCTGATATCGCCGGCCGGGTCTTGCACGTCATTGGTCCTGATGATTTCATTGCCCGCGCTGATCATGGCCACGGCACCCAGGACCGCAAAAGCCGCTTTCCCGGCCGTCTGCGCCGCAAAATCAGGTTTGGCCGCACGCGTGGTCAGCGCTACGGTCTGGCCCTTCATCACGCTGACGGAATTCGAATCGATGGATACTTTCTGGATGGTGGCGCAGCCTGCGGCCGCAGTGGCGATGGTCACGGCAAGGGCAAGTTTCTTCATCGGTGAAATGGCGTGAAGTTAAGGGAGCCCCATCATACGTGCAGGCCCCCTCGTCAAAAGTCGCGCAATGTCACTACCGCTTATTTCGCAACACTCTCCACGGGCGGCAGCGTGCGCAGGTAGGCGATCATCGCCGTGATGTCGGCATCGCTGATGTTGTGGTACCAGTCGAAGGCCATCGGCGGGCGATAGTGTTTGCCGCTACGGTCCATGCCGGTGCGGATGGCGGTAGCGATCTCGGTGTCCGACCAGTCTCTCAAGCCCTCAGCATGGGAAGTGATATTGCGCGAGATGGACTCGCCCCATGGACCATTGATCGATTGCCCGCCCGCGCCAAGCCGTGTTGCATCGAGCTGGCCCTTTTCGCCGCGCGGTGTGTGGCATTCCAGGCAGTGCCCCAGCGTGATGAGGTAGCGGCCGTAAGCCACCTTGTCCCTTGGCGACGGGGCTTTTACGTTGACCAGCGGCGGACCATAAGTCGGTGGCAGCGGGAAGTTCCATGTGGACTTAGGCACCACGGATTTCACGGGAGGCTGTGCGCGCAAGTAGAGAATGACCGCTTTGAGATCATCGTCGGACAGCGTGCGGTAATACTCCACCGGCATCAACGGCGACAGGATGCTGCCATCCGGCCGCACACCCTCGCGGATCGCCTTGCCCAGCTGGGCATCTGTCCATTTGCCGATACCGGTTTCGGGATCGGTCGTGATGTTGGGGACATAGGCATCGAACATGGGCTCCACGAGGTGGAAGCCGCCGGACATGCCCTTCTCCGCCAATACGCGCCCCTTCTCATCGCRCACGCCGTGGCAGTTGGCGCAAGCCAGCACGCCTTCCACCAGGTATTTGCCGCGCGCCAGACGCGCTTCGTTGGCCCCTGCTATCGCTTGGCCTGTTATGAGCAGGCACGCGACTATCCCCCACAGCTTATGCTTAGCCATGTTCGTTCCCCCATCCCCAAAAATACAGCTTGGTACACGGGGGCCTTCAGTTCAATGTCTTTTTCGCGGCTTGTGGCAAAAAAGTCAGCGAATGCCGACCATGCCGCGCACCGAGGCGCGCAGTTTGGCGGAATCGTAACCCAGACCATCCTTGAACACCGTCTCCACGTTCTCGATGTCCTTGATGCGTTGCGACGGGTCGCCGTCGATCACGATCAGGTCAGCGTGCTTGCCAGGTTCGATGGTGCCGATGCGGTCCTGCAGGCCGAGGAAGCGCGCACCATTGTAGGTGGCGATACGGATTGCCTCCAGCGGTGTGAAGCCAGCCTCCACCAGCAATTCCAGCTCGCGCTGATCGCCGAAGCCGGGCAAGGTGCCACCATTGCCGGTGGGGTCAGGTCCGGCCAGCAGCGTGCCGCCTGCGCGCACGAAAGCCAGTTCGAAGGCCATTTCCTTCTTCAGCATCGCCTCTTGCTTTGCGGCGCGCTCGGAATTGCCAGCCGCCGTGGCTTTCGCGGCCAAGTGACTGCGCAGCGATTCGGGCGACATCATCTCCATCTGCTTCTTCGACAGCAGCGGACGGGTGGCGACAAAGGCTTCAAACACTGGCAGCGTGGAAGTGACGGCGACCTTCTTCTGTACCAGGTCGCGAATCAGCTCCTGCACTTCCGGGCTGCCGATCTCGCGCTTCTCCCACGACGCCTGCATTTCCGCGCCGGTCGGGCAGCGGTTCGGCTGCTTGTTGGCGACGAATTCGGTATCCGTGAAGACCGGGCCGTGTTCCAGATTATCGATACCCAGTGCGGCGGCCTCGCGGTAACTGACGGCGCACAGGTGTCCGGTGATTTTGATGCCATGCTTGTGCGCCTCGTCGATGGCCGCACCCAGCACCGGCGCGCTGATGTTCATATAGGCCTTGAACGAGGTTGCGCCTTCAGTGGCCCAGAACGCGACGGTCTTGCGGGCGTGAGCCTGTTCTTCCAGCACCGCCATCTGCGGGAAGACGGTGCCCTTGCCTTCAAGATAAGGGCCGGTCACATCGAGATGCGGACCGGGAATCTGCATCGCATCGATGGCGCGGCGGATATTCAGGTCGTTGTAGGGTTCAATGCTGCCGGTAGTGCGCATGGTCGTTACGCCAGACGCCAGATACAGGCGCGGCGCCGTGAAGGCGATTTCGGTGACAAAGAAGCCTGGCGGCGGCAGCTTTCCCTCCTCGTCCTGATTCAGCGAAGCCGTGTACATCAGGTGATTGTGCATGCCGACCAGACCCGGCATAACCGTACGGCCCTTCAGATCGATCACCTGCGCATCCTTCGGCGGCGCTACATTGGCAGCCAGGATGCTGTCGATGCGGCCATCGCGCAGGATGACGGTGCGGTCTTCCAGCGGGGCGGCGCCGGTGCCGTCGATCACGCGCACGTGCGCCAGGGCGATCAGAGGAGCATCGTACTTCAGGAACTTGCGCACTTCCGGACCTGGCGCCGGCGGCGTGCCGGCAGGTGCGACGGCAGCGACGGGCGTGACGGCTGCAGCCTGAGTTGTAGCAGGTGCGGCTTGGGCGGCGGCGAGGAATGCACTGGCGAGAGCGCTGAGGATGAGCGGCGCCCGGGTGGCGCCGTGGACGATGGAACGGCTTATCTGCATTCTGTCTCCTTATTGGCCGGACGCCCGCCGCGCAGGCGCCGGCCCGGAGACGGGGCGATCAGGCGCGCTTGGAGACGAGCGTCAGGATATCGTAGCTGGCAACCAGTTCATCGTTCTGGTTGGTGACTTGTACGTCCCATGCTACCACGCCCTGGCCGACGCCTTTGTCGTCCTTGCGGTTGCGATCCACCTTGCGCTTGCAGGTCAGGCGCGCACGGATGGTGTCTCCAATCGCCACCGGCGTGATGAAGCGCAGGTTGTCCAGGCCATAGTTGGCCAGCACAGGTCCCGGCGCCGGCGACACGAACAGACCCGCAGCAGCCGACAGCACGAAGTAGCCGTGTGCAATACGCTTGCCGAATTGCGTATCCTTCGCAGCAATCTCGTCAAAGTGCATGTAGAAGTAGTCGCCGGACACGCCACCGAAGTTGACGATATCCGCCTCGCTGACCGTGCGGCGATGCGTGAGCAGCGAATCGCCTACTACCAGATCTTCGAAGTGTTTGCGGAACGGATGAACCTCGCTCTCGCGCACCGCGCCACCGCGCACATACTCGCCCGTGATGGCCGACAGCATGGTCGGCGATCCCTGCACCGCCGCGCGCTGCAGGAAGTGGCGCACCGCGCGGACGCCGCCCAGCTCCTCGCCACCGCCCGCGCGTCCCGGACCGCCGTGCTTCAGCTGCGGCAACGGCGAACCATGGCCGGTGGAATCGACGGACGCTTCGCGCTCCAGCACCAGCACGCGGCCATGCGAAGCCGCGGCGATTGGCACGGCACGGGCGGCGATCATCGGATCTTTGGTCACCAGCGTCGACACCAGGCTGCCCTTGCCGCGCGCGGCCAGTTCCAGCGCTTCGTCCATATCGTTGTAGGTCATCATGGTGCTGACAGGACCAAAGGCTTCCACGTCGTGTACCGCATCGTTGCTCAGCGCATTGCGGCACAACAGCAGGGTCGGCGAGAAGAAGGCGCCTTCCGCCACACCTTCGCCGACCAGTTTGAGCGAGTCCGAACCGAATACCATTTCATTGCCCTTGGCGAGCATCGCCACGCGCTCGGCCACGTCGCGCTGCTGGTCTTTGGAAGCCAGGGCGCCCATGCGCACACCTTCCACCGACGGGTCGCCGACAACGACCTTCGACAGGCGATCGCGCAGGCGCTCCGCCACAGCATCCACGCGGTTCTGCGGCACGATGATGCGGCGGATGGCGGTACATTTCTGGCCCGCTTTGCCGGTCATCTCGCGCGCCACTTCTTTCACGAACAGATCGAATTCAGGATCATCCGGCGTGACATCCGGCGCCAGAATCGCGCAGTTCAGCGAGTCCGCTTCGGCGGTGAACGGAATCGAGTTATTAAGAATATTGCTGTTGGAGCGCAGCTTGGCGGCAGTGTCGGCGGAACCGGTGAAGGTCACCGCGTCCGGACCTTGCAGGCGGTCCAGCAGATCGCCGGTCGAACCAATCACCAGCTGCAGCGCGCCTTCCGGCAGCAGTCCGGAATCGTTGATCATGCGGACCAGTGCTTCGGTCAGATAGCTGGTTGCCGTGGCAGGCTTGCCGATGCACGGCATCGCCGCCAGGAAGCTTGGTGCGAACTTTTCCAGCAGCCCCCAGATCGGGAAGTTGAACGCATTGATATGCACTGCGATACCGCCACGTGGCACGAGGATGTGCGTTCCTGCAAAGCCGCCGCGCTTACCCAGCGCCATGGCCGGGCCTTCATGCAGCACATTGGACGAAGGCAGCTCGCGGCTGCCCATGCTGGCGTAGGCGAACAGGGTGCCGATGCCGCCCTCCACATCCACCCAGCTGTCCGGACGCGTTGCACCGGTCAGGTGCGAGATCGCATACAGCTCTTCCTTGCGCTCCATCAGGTACAGCGCCAAAGCCTTCAGGCAAGCGGCGCGCTGCTGGAAGTCCAGCTTCATCAGCGAAGGGATGCCCGTCTTGCGGCCGTAGTGCACCGCTTCCGCGAAGTCCAGCTTCTCGGCGTGGGTGTGATAGATCACGCCATTGGTCAGTGCGTTGTACAGCGGCGTCGCGGCCTCCTTGCCATGCCAGCGGCCACCGATGAAGCTTTGCAGAGTTTGTGCCATTTGTTCAAGTCTCCGATTTATTTGATTGCTTGTGCAGATGCATAGGCAGCGAGGTGTCCCATTGCATGCGAGGACGGTCCGGCGCCACTTCGGTGTCCGGCTCCACCTCGTGCATGGTTTGCATCGAGCGCATGGCCAGCTCGTGATATTGGCCCGTGCCGCCTTCCTTCCACTTCAGTTCCTGGTCACTCACCTGGCGCACCACCTTGGCGGGCGTACCCATCACCATGCTGCGTGGCGGGATTTCCGAGCCGGCCTTCACGAAAGCGCAGGCCGCGATGATGCTTTCCGGGCCAACCACCGCGTTATCCATCACGACTGCGTTCATGCCGACCAGCGCATTGCGGCCGATGCGGCAGCCATGCAGCACGGCGCCGTGGCCAATGTGGCCATCCTTTTCAACCACGGTGTCGGCGCCGGGGAAGCCATGCATCACGCAGGTATCCTGCAGGTTCGCGCCCTCTTCCAGGATCAGGCGGCCGAAATCACCGCGCAGGGAGGCCAGCGGCGCCACATAGCAGCGCGGGCCAACAATCACGTCACCGATCAGCACTGCCGTCGGGTGTACGTATGCGGCCGGATGCACGACCGGACGCACGCCGTTGATCTCGTAGATCGGCATGATCAGACTCGCTCGATCACCAGCGCGATGCCCTGGCCCACGCCAATGCACATGGTGCACAGCGCGTAGCGGCCGCCAGTGCGTTCAAGTTGATTCAGCGCCGTTGTCACCAGGCGTGCGCCGGACGCGCCGAGCGGGTGTCCGATAGCGATAGCGCCGCCGTTCGGGTTCACGTGGGCAGCATCGTCCGGCAGGCCGAGATCGCGCGTCACCGCCAGGCCTTGTGCGGCAAAGGCCTCGTTCAATTCGATCACATCCATCTGCTCGATAGTCATACCCAGTTGCGCCAACACTTTCTTCGAAGCGGGCGACGGACCGAAGCCCATGATGCGCGGCGCCAGGCCGGCGGTCGCCATGCCCAGCACTTTGGCGCGCGGCTTCAGACCGAATTTATCGACCGCCGCACCGGAGGCCAGCAGCACCGCACAGGCGCCATCGTTCACGCCGGAGGCATTGCCTGCGGTGACCGTGCCTTCAGGCTTGACGACGCCTTTCAGATTGGCCAGTTGTTCGATGGTGGTTTCCGGACGCGGATGCTCGTCGGTGCTGACCACCTTAGGATCACCTTTCTTCTGAGGGATCGTGACCGGTACGATTTCCTTTTCGAAGAAGCCCGCGGCATGCGCGGCGGCCCAGCGCTGCTGGCTGCGCAGTGCAAAGGCATCCTGGTCTGCGCGGTTGATCTTGAATTCTTCTGCGACGTTTTCCGCCGTTTCCGGCATGGAGTCGATGCCATATTTCCCCTTCATCAGCGGGTTCACGAAGCGCCAGCCAATGGTGGTGTCTTCGATCTTCGCGCTGCGCGAGAAGGCGCTGTCCGCCTTGCCCATCACGAAGGGCGCGCGGGTCATGCTTTCCACACCGCCCGCGATCACCAGATGCGCTTCGCCGGACTTGATGGCGCGCGCCGCAATGCCCACCGCGTCCAGGCTGGAACCGCACAGGCGGTTGATGGTGTTGGCCGGCACTTCGACCGGCAGGCCGGCCAGCAGCGCAGCCATGCGACCCACGTTGCGGTTATCTTCGCCCGCGCCGTTGGCGCAGCCGTAGTAAATGTCGTCGACCTGCTTCCAGTCCACGCCGGGATTACGCTGCATCAGCGCGGCGATMGGCACGGCGGCCAGGTCGTCGGCGCGCACGGATGCCAGGGCACCGCCGTAGCGGCCGAACGGAGTGCGAACGGCGTCGCAGATATAAGCTTCAGTCATATTATTCCTTGGGTCGCTTGTCGATTACGCGCTTGGCCTTGCCGGTCAAGGTGCGTTCAATGCCGTCAGGCGGCAGCATGCTTACTTTGGTCGAAACGCCGACCATGGTTTTGATGCGGTGTTCCAGTTCTTTTGCCAGCACAAGTCCCTGCGCCGGATCAACGCCGGGGCGCAGCTCGGCCAGCACTTCCAGCTTGTCCAGATGGCCGTCCCGGGTCACCACCAGCTGGTATTGCGGCGCCAGTTCGTGCATCTTGCAGATCAGTTCTTCGATCTGGGTCGGGAACACGTTCACGCCGCGGATGATCAGCATGTCGTCCGAACGCCCCGTGATCTTGCCGATGCGGCGCATGGAGCGCGAGGTCGGCGGCAACAGGCGCGTGAGGTCGCGCGTGCGATAGCGGATCACCGGCAGCGCTTCCTTGCTCAGCGTGGTAAATACCAGCTCGCCTTCCGATCCTTCCGGCAGCACTTCGCCCGTTTCGGGATCGATGATCTCCGGGTAGAAATGGTCTTCCCAGATGACCGGGCCATCTTTCGACTCGATACATTCGCTTGCCACGCCAGGCCCCATGACTTCGGACAAGCCGTAGATATCCACCGCGTCGATACCCGCACGTTCCTGGATCTCGGCGCGCATCGCATCCGTCCACGGCTCGGCGCCGAAGATGCCGACCTGCAGCGAGGACTTGGCCGGGTCGACGCCCTGGCGCTGAAATTCCTCGATGATGTTCAGCATGTACGACGGCGTAACCATGATGATCGATGGTTCGAAGTCGCGAATCAGCTGCACCTGCTTTTCCGTCTGCCCGCCGGACATTGGAATCACCGTGCAGCCCAGGCGTTCCGCGCCATAGTGCGCACCGAGGCCGCCCGTGAACAGGCCATAGCCATAGGAGATGTGCACCATATCGCCCGCGCGGCCACCGGCAGCGCGAATCGAACGCGCCACGCAGCCGGCCCAGGTATCGATGTCGTTCTGCGTGTAGCCAACCACAGTTGCCTTGCCCGTGGTGCCGCTCGATGCGTGCACGCGCACCACCTTCTCGCGCGGCACGGCGAACAGGCCGAAAGGATAGTTGTCGCGCAGGGTTTTCTTGTCAGTGAAGGGAAACTTGGCCAGATCGGCCAGCGTCTTCAAATCGTCCGGATGCACACCTTTCTCATCGAAGGCTTTGCGGTAGTGCGGCACGTTCTCGTATGCGTGCTTGAGCGACCACTTCATGCGCTCCAGTTGCAAGGCCTGGAGTTCGTCGCGGCTGGCCTTTTCGATCGGTTCCAGGTCAGACGGGGCGGGATTACGTTGAACCATCGGGTGTCTCCTCCGAATATGTTTGCGTCAGCCGTGAGTCGTCACCAGCTGGCCACTGACACGATGCGACTTGCCGCGGAAGGTCGCGATGATGCGCCCTTCCTGGTTGCTCACCGTGACGTCGTAGATGCCGGTCTTGCCGGACAGGGTGCGCTCGATGGCTTCCGCCATGAGCAGGTCGTCCTGGCGGCCGGGCGCCAGGTAGTCGATCGTGCATCCTGCGCCCACCGTGATGTGGTTATGGCTGTTGCACGCAAACGCAAAGGCGCTGTCCGCCAGTGCGAAGATAAAGCCGCCGTGGCAGGTCTGGTGCCCGTTCAGCATATCGGCCCGCACCGGCATGGTCATGCGCGCATAACCGGGGCGGATTTCCGTCAGTTTCATACCCAGGCCCTGGCTGGCGGCATCGCGCTCATACATGATGGCGCCTGCCGCTTCGGCCAAAGCTTGCGGATGGAGTGTTGCGTCATTCATGGATCTTGGCTCCGCTTTGCTGCTTGCGGCGCAGCAGGGGCGACACGCGATAACGGTCCTCGCCATAGCTGTGTGCCAGGTTGTCCAGCACCGTGGCGACGTGGTTCACGCCGACCAGGTCGGCCCAGGCCAACGGGCCGCGTGGGTAGTTGACGCCCTTCTGCATCGCCGTATCCGCGCCAGTGGCGCTGCACACGCCTTGATTCACGGCGTCGGCGGCTTCGTTGGCCAGCATTGCAACGGTACGCATCACAGCGAGGCCAGGTACGTCATCCAGACGGCTCACCGCGAATCCGGCAGCCTGGAACATGGCCACGGCGGCATTGAAGGCGTTGGTGCTGCACTGGTCCGCTTTGGCGACCGCGATGCGCGGCGATTTGGCGTAGTCGAACACAAGGTCGAACAGCACGGTGTCCGGATGATTGTCGTCATGCGCGCGGGCAGTGGCGGTGCGGCCATCGGTCAGGTAGATGGCGGCGCCGTTGCAGTGGAAAGCCGGCGCTTCGTGCTTGCGGTGGCCTTCCGCCGATTTGCGCGTGGTGACCGCCATGCCGTTCTGTTTCAGGCGTTCCGCGATAACGTTGGTGATCGCGGCCGCATCGTCCGGCTCGAAACTGTAGCCAACGTATTCCGGCTTCGGCTGCGGCGCCTCCGCCTGCGCCTGGGGCGCTGTGACGCCCTCGCCGTACGGATAAACGCCACGACCCGATTTGCGGCCGAAGTGGCCCGCATTCACCAGTTCCAGCTGCAGAACGGACGGCGTGAAGCGCGGATCGCTGTAGTAAGCGCGGAATACGGATTCGGTGACGGAATAGTTCACGTCATGGCCGATCAGGTCCATCAACTCGAATGGCCCCATGCGAAAGCCGCCCGCCTCGCGCATCACGGCATCGATGGTAGCCGCATCGGCGGCCTGTTCGTTCAGCAGGCGCCAGCCCTCGGCGTAATAAGGACGCGCCACGCGGTTGACGATGAAACCGGCCGTAGATTTGGCGTGCACCGGATTCTTGCCCCAGGCTTCGGCGGTGTCATACACGGTTTCCGCCACGTCCGCATCGGTTGCCACGCCGCTGATCACTTCCACCAGCGCCATCAGCGGCACGGGATTGAAGAAGTGCATACCGACCAGGCGCTGCGGCTTGCGCAGCCTGGCCGCGATGGCAGTGACGGAAATCGAGGACGTATTGGTGGCAAGGATGGCGTCTTCAGCGACGATGTTTTCCAGATCGCCGAACAGGGCGCGCTTCACGTCCAGATTTTCGACGATAGCTTCTACCACCAGCGCGGCATCGGCCACGTCTTCCAATACGCCGACGCCATGCAGGCGCTCGCGCGCTGCGGACGCTGCTTCGCCGGTCATCTTGCCCTTCTCAACCAGCTTGCCGAATACGGTGCCGATATCGGCGATGGCTTTCGCCACCGCTTCGGCGCGCGTGTCGAACAGTTTGACCTTGTAGCCAGCGGCTGCGGCAACTTGCGCGATGCCGGAGCCCATGGCGCCGCTGCCGATGACGGCGACGGTGCTGCCTTGTGCGAGGGCGGACATGCTTACTCTCCTTTGAAGTTGGGAGCGCGTTTGGCCATGAAGGCATCGACGCCTTCACGATAATCGTGACTGTAGCCCAGCTCACGCATCATTTCACCTTCCAGTTTCAGCTGGTCGGCCAAAGTGTTGTGCCAGCTGGCTTGCAGGGCGTGCTTGGTGAAAGCCAGGCCCTTCGTCGGCGCCGTGGCGAAGTGCCTGGCCATGGCCAGCGCTTCGTTCATCAATTCCTCGTCCGGCACGGCTTTCCAGATCAGGCCCCATTGCTCGGCGCGTTCGGCGGACAGCTTTTCGCCCAGCATGGCGAGGCCGGTGGCGCGGGCGTGGCCGATCAGGCGTGGCAGATGCCAGGTGCCGCCGGTGTCCGGGATCAGGCCCAGTTTGGAGAAGGCTTCGATGAAGTTGGCGGATTTCGCAGCGAGCACGATGTCGCAGGCCAGGGCCAGGTTGGCGCCTGCACCAGCAGCGACGCCGTTCACGGCGCAGATTACCGGCATCGGCAACTCGCGCAGCGCCAGCACCAGCGGGGCGTAGAATTTTTCGACCGATTCGCCGAGATCGACCGCCGCGCCGCCGGGAGCAACGGCGCGGTCGCCCAGATCCTGGCCGGCGCAGAAGCCGCGGCCGGCGCCGGTCAGCAGCAGCACGCGCACGGATTTGTCATTGCGGACCTGCGCCAGCGCCTCGCGCACTTCGAGGTGCATGGCTTGCGTGAAGCTGTTCAGTTTATCGGGGCGGTTCAGCGTCAGTTGCGCGACGCCGTCTTTGATGTCGAACAGGATGTTTTCGTAGCTCACTCGTGGTCTCCTTTTTTAGAACCCAAGGCTTGAACCTGGTGGCAGCCACATCGTGGCTGCCACCTGTTTTCCGCCGTGGGTTTATTCAGCCTGGTCATAGTCGATGATTACTTTGTCGGTCGTCGGGAAGCTCTGGCAGCTCAGCACGAAACCGCGGGCGATTTCGTAGTCTTCCAGCGCGTAGTTGACGTCCATGTCCACTTTCCCTTCCAGCACCTTGCAGCGGCAGGTGGAACACACGCCGCCTTTACAGGAGTAGCGCATATCCAGTCCCGCGCGCAGGCCGGCGTCGAGGATGGATTCCTTGTCCTTCTCCATGGTGAAGGTGGCGGCGCTGCCGTCCATGATCACGGTGACTTCGGTCAGGTGCGGCTCCGCGCTGGTCTGGGCGCGCGCCTTGTGCTGGTGCTTCGGAATGCTGGCGGCAAACAGCTCGATCTTGATGTTCGACTTCGCCATACCCGCTTCCTGCAACGCTTCGGAGACGCCGTGCATCATGTCTTCCGGGCCGCAGATGAAGGCCACGTCGTAATCCTTGATATCGACCCAGTGCTCCAGAAATTGCCGGGTTTTCTCTTTCGTGATGCGGCCGTTAAAAAGTTCAATGTCCTGCTGCTCGCGGCTCATCACGTAAACGATGTTCAGGCGCTCCAGGTAGCTATCCTTCAGCTCCATCAGCTCGTTCTTGAAAATCACCGAGGACGAAGCACGGTTGCCATAGAACAGGGTGAATTTGCTATTCGGCTCGGCCAGCAGTGTGGTCTTGATGATGGACAGGATAGGCGTAATGCCGCTGCCCGCCGCGAAGGCCATGTAGTTGCGATGGCTCTGCGCGTCCAGCGGCACATTGAAGTGGCCCATTGGCGGCATCACATCGATTGTCGCGCCGGGCTTCAGCATATCGTTGGCCCAGCAGGAGAACATACCGCCCGGCGTGCGCTTGATGGCCACGCGCAGGCTGCCATCCTGCACGGCGGAGCAGATCGAATAAGAGCGGCGCACGTCTTCCGATTCGATATTGGTGCGCAGCGTCAAGTGCTGGCCTTGCGTGTATTTGAAACAGTCCTGCAGTTCGGCAGGCACGGCGAAAGTGACAGCGATGCAGTCACGCGTTTCCTGCTGCACTTTCGATACAGACAGCGGATAGAATTTGCTCATGATGTCAGTGGCACTTGAAGTAGTCGAAAGGCTCTTTGCAGTCCAGGCACTTGTACAGCGCCTTGCACGGCGTGGAGCCGAACTGGCTGGTGACTTCGGTGTGGCTCGAACCGCAATGCGGGCACACGACTTTGGGTGCAGGCACGGCTCCGCGCGCGACGCCTGCGCGCAATGGATCGACCGGCGCGGCAGGCGCGCCAATGCGCCGCAGACCGCTGATGTCGATCACCTTCTGCGCAGGCGGTGCAATGCCATAGCCTTTCAGGCGGGCCTTGCCTGCATCGCTCATCCAGTCGGTGGTCCACGCCGGCGACAGGCGGGTGATGATGTCCACCTGCTGAATACCCGAATCGTGCAGCGCTTGCTGGATATCGTCAGCGATCACCTGCATCGCCGGGCAGCCGGAATAGGTCGGCGTGATCGTGATGGCGCAGGACGAAGGTCCGGTGACCTGCACATCGCGTACGATGCCGAGGTCCACCACCGAGATCACAGGGATCTCGGGATCGGATACGCCGGCCAGCAAGGTCCAGACGTGCGACGAATCCATCTCACCACTCCGCGCCGGGATAGGCACGCTGCAGGAACTGCATCTCGGCCAACAGATAGCCCAGGTGTTCGCTGTGACGGCCTTGCTTGCCGCCCTTCTGCATCCAGGCCTCGGCCGGCGGCATGGCCAGAGTGGCTTCGCCGAAGATGTCGGACACGTGAGCCAGCCACTGCTCGCGCAGCATGGCGGCTGGTGGCGCAACGCCTTCGGCAACCATCGCTTCATCGACTTCGTCGTAGATGAAGACTTCGCCGGTGTACATCCACAGCTCGTCGGCCGCAGTCTGCATGAACTTGTGGCTCACATCCGTGCCATCGCCCAAGCGCACTACCAGGTCGCCGCTGCGGCGCAGATGGTAGGTCACTTCCTTCAGCGATTTCTCGGCGATTTCCGCGATGCGTGGATCGGACGATTTGGTCAGGGCGCCAATCAGGAAGTAGTGCCAGGTGTCGAAGAAGAACTGGCGCATCATGGTCATGCCGTAATTGCCGTTCGGCTGTTCGACCAGCACCACATTCTTGTAGTCGTGGGCATCGCGCAGGAAGGCCAGCTTGTCTTCGTCACGCTCCTTGCCTTCCAGTTCGGCGGCGTAGCTGTACCACATGCGGGTCTGGCCCAGCAGGTCGAGCGACACGTTGGAGAGCGCCATATCTTCTTCCAGCGCAGGGCCTTTGCCGCACAATTCGGCCAGGCGCTGGCTCAGCACCATGGCGTTGTCGCCCAGGCGCAGCAGGTAATTTACCTTGTTGTCCATGGCCGCCGCCTTACAGGTTCTTCACTTCTTCCGGCATCGGGAAGAAGGTCGGGTGGCGATAGACTTTGCTGTTGGACGGTTCGAACAGCGGGCCCTTGTCGGAAGGCGCGCTGGATACGATGTCGGCAGCGCGTACGACCCAGATGCTTACGCCTTCGTTGCGGCGGGTGTACACGTCGCGCGCATTATTGATCGCCATCTCGGCGTCCGGCGCATGCAGGCTGCCGACGTGCTTGTGGGCCAGGCCGTGCTGGCTGCGGATGAATACTTCCCACAGTGGCCATTCTTTGCTCATGTTGTCTCCTTCTCGAATTCCTGGAACACCCAAGGCGTGAACCTGGTGGCAGCCACGATGTGGCTGCCACCTGCTTTCTGCCGTGGGTTCTGATCAGGCCGCAGCCTGCTCCTTATTGTGTTTGTCGGCGTACGCTACCAGCGCATCGCGGAACCAGGCGCCGTCTTCGTAGGCTTTCACGCGGGTGCGCAGGCGCTCGCGGTTGCATGGTCCATTGCCCTTCAGGACGTTGTGGAATTCCGACCAGTCGATCTCGCCGAAGTCGTAGCTGCCACGCTCCTCGTTCCACTTCAAATCCGGGTCAGGAATCGTCAGGCCCAGGAATTCAGCCTGCGGCACCGTCTGATCGACCATGCGCTGGCGCAGTTCATCGTTGGAGAACAGCTTGATGCGCCAGGCGGTGGACTGCGCGCTGTTCACGGACTCCGCATCGGACGGGCCGAACATCATCAGCGACGGCCACCACCAGCGGTTCAGCGCATCCTGCGCCATCGCCTTCTGTTCCGGCGTGCCTTTGGCGAGGGACATCATGATGTCGTAGCCCTGGCGCGCATGGAAAGATTCCTCCTTGCAGACGCGGATCATGGCGCGCGAGTAGGGTCCGTAGGAGCAGCGGCACAGCGGGATCTGGTTGATGATGGCCGAGCCATCCACCAGCCAGCCGATGGCGCCCATGTCGGCCCAGCTCAGGGTTGGGTAATTGAAGATGGACGAATATTTGGCTTTGCCGCTGTGCAGCGCCTGCAGCAGCTCATCGCGCGACACGCCCAGGGTTTCGGCGGCGCTGTAGAGATAGAGGCCATGGCCGGCTTCGTCCTGGATCTTGGCCAGCAGGATGGACTTGCGCTTCAGGGTCGGCGCGCGGGTCACCCAGTTGCCTTCCGGCAGCTGTCCGACGATCTCGGAGTGGGCGTGCTGGGAAATCTGGCGGATCAGGGTCTTGCGGTAGGCCTCGGGCATCCAGTCTTTGGGTTCGATCTTGATGCCGGCGTCGATGCGGTCCTGGAAAGCGCGCTCTTCGGCGCTCATGTCTTCCAGCGTACGGACATTTTTCAGTCCGGTTTCCACCATTTGAGCGTACATGTGGGAAGTCTCCTAGCGAGTGTGAGATCATAATACGATACAGATTCGCGTTTGCATACTATTTTTTTGAGTCATATAAAATTTCTGTATCCTGAGTGTCGTCAGTGTATAAACTCAGGTCTATGCAAAATAACCAGAAAATCAATGACTGGATTGCCGGATTTCTTTCCGGCGAGCCACCGCGCTCGAAATCCCTGGTAATGACCATCTTTGGCGACGCGGTTGTGCCCCACGGAGGCATGGTCTGGCTGGGCAGCCTGATCGATCTGCTGGCGCCGTTCGGCATGAATGACAGGCTGGTGCGCACCTCGGTGTTCCGCCTGGCGCAGGAAGGCTGGCTGGGCGCCCAGCGCGACGGCCGCCGCAGCAACTACGCCGTGATGCCGGACGCGCAGCCACGGCTGAGCCGGGCCTTCCGCCGCATCTACTCGCCGCTGGATACGCACTGGTCGGGCAACTGGACCCTGGTGCTGGGGACGAACGGCCTGGACGCGTCCGAACGCGCGCTGATGCGCAAGGAATTGTTGTGGGAGGGCTACAGCGTGATCGCGCCGGGCATCGCCTGCCATCCCGCCGGCGATCACGAAGCGCTGGAAGCGCTGCTGCAGCGCATGGGCATGCTGAGCAAGGTGTATGTGTGCCAGGCGAGCGAGCTGCCCGGCGTACACGGCAAGCCGCTGTCGGATCTGGTTGGCGAAGGGTGGGATTTGTCCGAGGTGATAACCGGCTACACCAAATTCGTGGATCTCTTCACGCCGCTGCTGGACATGCTGCGCGAAGCAGCCGAGCCCGTTGATCCCGAACAGGCTTTCGTGGTGCGCTCGCTGGTGATCCACGCCTACCGCCGCGTACAGCTGCACGACCCGCAGCTGCCGGTCGAGCTGCTGCCCAATCCGTGGCCGGGCGCCGCTGCGTACAGCCTGGCGCGCGAACTGTATCGGCTGACGTGGGAACAATCCGAACGCCACGTCCTCACCATGCTGCGCCGCGAAGACCCCGAAGCCCCCACCGCCGCCTCCAGCTTCTACAACCGCTTCGGCGGCCTCCGCTGAAGTTAGCGGCGGGTGGCGTTGATGAGGTAGTTTTGCATGGTGGCTTCGGCGATCGAGGCCCATTGGTTCTGGTCGTGGCGGAACCTTTTCCACGGCTCGTAGATCTTGCGGAATTTGGCGTTTTTAGCGGACTCTTCTTCCATCGTCGCCACCGAAATCTTGTAGGCTTCGTCCATGATCTCTTTCGAGAACGGGTGCAGCTTGACGCCGTTCTTGATCAGGCGGGCCAGCGCGGCGGGATTCTTGGCGTCGTAGTCGGCCTGCATGCGGACATGGCACTCATAGGCCGCCACTTCAAACGCCGCCTGGTATTCCTTCGGCAGCTTTTCCCAAGCAGAGATGCCGACGTAGAACGATAGCTGCGGCCCCGCTTCCCACCAGCCCGGATAGTAGTAGTGCGGCGCGACCTTGGCCAGGCCGAGTTTTTCATCGTCATACGGACCAACCCACTCGGCCGCGTCGATCGAGCCCTTCTCCAGCGCGGAATAAACGTCGCTGGCCGGAATCTGCTGCGGCACCACACCCATGCGCTCCATCACGCGCCCCGCGAAGCCGGCCACGCGCATCTTCAGGCCTTTCATATCGGCCAGCGTCTTGATCTCGCGGCGGAACCAGCCGCCCATCTGGGTGCCGGTGTTCCCGCCCATGAAGTTGATGATGCCGTAGCCCTTGTAGAACTCGCGCAGCAGCTGCAGGCCGCCGCCCTGCTCCATCCACGCCGTCTGCTGGCGCGAGGTCAGGCCGAAAGGCACGGCACAGTCGAAGCAGAAGGTGGGATCTTTGCCGAAATAGTAGTAGGYCGGCGTGTGGCCGATTTCGACCGTGCCGGCCTGCACGGCGTCCATCACTTGCAAGCCCGGCACCACCTCGCCCGCCGCGTATTGGCGAATCACGAATTTGCCGCCGGTGAGTTCAGACACCCGCTTGATGAACTGCTCGGCCGGGCCAAAGATCGCATCCAGCGTTTTCGGGAAGCTGGACGCCATGCGCCAGGTGACCGCTTGCGGCCCCTGTGCCATGGCCGGAATTGCCAGCGTGCCGGCGCCTGCCGCGGCGGCGGTGTTTTTCAGGAAGCTGCGACGTTGCATGGACGAGTCTCCAAAATAGTGATTTTGGCAAACATTGTAGCTTCAATAATCGCGGAAGGAGTATTATGTTGGGCTCTGCGCAACAGGCGCCTTATTTTCCAATGGGACACACAATGTCTATCAAAGTTAGCAGCCAGTTCGACGCTGGCGCCATCGACATCGTCAGCGTTACCACCGCGGGCGATATCGACCTCAATATCCGCAAGGATTCCCACGCCGACATCATCCAGTGGTTCTACTTCCGCGTGCAGGGCGCGCAGGCGGTGCCGCTGACGATCCGCTTCCTGAACGCCGCCAAGGCTGCGTATCCGGATGGCTGGAAGGATTATCAGGCGGTAGCGTCCTACGACCGCGAAACCTGGTTCCGTGTCCCGACCAGCTACGACGGCGAGGTGATGACCATTGAGCATGCGCCTGAGCACGACAGCGTCTACTACGCTTACTTCGAGCCTTATTCGTGGGAGCGCCACCTGGCCCTGCTGGATTCGGCCCAGCTGTCCCCGCTGACCCAGCTGGTGGACCTCGGCAGCACCATCGACGGCCACGACCTGAACATGCTGGTCATCGGCGATCCGGATGCCGAGAAGAAGGTGTGGGTCATCGCGCGCCAGCACCCGGGCGAAACCATGGCCGAGTGGTTCGTGGAAGGCATGGTCGAGGCCCTGCTGGACCCGGCCGATCCTTTCGCCAGCCAGTGCCTGCAGGATGCCTGCTTCTACGTGGTGCCGAACATGAATCCGGACGGCTCCGTGCGCGGCAATCTGCGCACCAACGCGTCCGGCGCGAATCTGAACCGCGAGTGGAACGAGCCTTCGATGGAGCGCAGCCCTGAAGTGTTCCTGGTCAAGGAGAAGATGAAGGAAATCGGCTGCGATATGTTCCTGGATATCCACGGCGATGAAGGCCTGCCTTACGTCTTCGTGGCCGGCAGCGAAGCCCTGCCGAGCTTCACCAAGGAACAGCGCGCGGCGCAGGACAAGTTCATCGCCGACTTCAAGATCGCGTCGCCGGATTTCCAGTCGGAACACGGCTATGGCGAATCGCCCTACACGCCGGAAGTGCTGACCATGGGTTCGCCGCACATCACCCACCTGTTCGGCTGCCTGTCGCTGACCCTGGAAATGCCGTTCAAGGACAACGCCAACGATCCGGACGACGTCAACGGYTGGAACGGTGCACGCAGCGCAAAGCTGGGCGCCTCCATCCTGCAACCGGTGCTGCGCTCCCTGCGCGGTATCTAACGCTGTAGCGCCGCGAAGGCCTTGGGTATCCAGGGCCGCGCGGCGAGCATGAAGGTCACGGCGCGGCGCTGGTCATACGGCAGCCGCGCATCATCCTGATGCTGGCGCGAGAACTCGTCGGCCACCTGCTGCAGGCGCTCCTGCAAGGCGCGCATCGATTGCGGCGACAGCATCACACTCACCAGACGCATGATTTCATCGCGGCCGTCAAAGCGGCTGTCGAAATAATCCGCAGACGCTTCGCGGCGGAACCAGGCCTGGATTGGCCCATCGGGTATCCAGCTGAACGTGCGCGACACCAGCAGCTTCACCTTATTGTTCGGCTTCAGAATCAGGAAGCCGGTCTTGTCCAGCTTGAGCAGACAGGCCGTGGCCTCTGCTGCGCTGATCTTGAAGTCCGCCACGATCTCTTCCACCGGCACCTGGTTCAGCGCCAGCACCGCCACCAGCAGCAGCTTCACGTCGCCCGTGATTTCCTCTTCCTGCGCATAGGTCAGCCGCGAAATCAGCTGCGGCGCATCGGCCGACGACTGCGCCAGCGTGGCCAGGTCCAGCTCCAGCACATTCAGCACCTGCTCCAGCCGCTCCAGCGTGAAGTTGCGGCTGGCGAACATGCGCTTGATGCTCGGCTCGGACAGCCCGATGCGCTGCCCCAGATCCGCATAGGTCATTCCTTTGGCCTTCAGTTGCCGCTTCAGGGCATCGACAAGTCGCGCCACACTAGACATAGCTCCCACCCCGTCAATAAGTATCGAAATATGATACCAGCAGCGCTGGCGCTTGCGACGATGTTTTTCCGCATTGCACGTACGCCGCAGCCGGACAATGATGACAACTCTTAACCAGGAGCTATCCAATGAAAAAAGTTCTGCTCGCATCCCTTCTCGCTGTCGCCAGCATCGCCAGCCAGGCGCATGACGGTTCGGTTGGTTCGATCCGCGGTCCTGGCGAACTGTCCGTTGGCGTGGTGGGAGGTTCGCTTCTCGTCGCCGGCGCGGCAGGCAGCGTGGTGGTTGAAAGTGTGAAGACGGCCGGTGATGGTATCGAGGTTGTGGTGAAGGGCGGGTCTGAAGCCAGCACGGCGACGCTGCGCTTCAGCGGCACCGCAGCTGGCGGCCTGTCGCTGGCGACGGGTACGGTGGTTGAAGTGGTGGCGATGTCGGCAGGCCAGGCGCTGGTCGCGTCGGGCAAGGTGCTGGCCTTCATTCCGAACGAGTCGGGCAAAGCCCTGCTCCATCACAGCAAGGTGAATTGATCATGCGCCGCCTGCTGCTTGCGCTGCTGCTGGCTTGCTCCGCGCTGGCTCGCGCCGGCCAGCAATGTGAAGACAAGCCCATGTCGGTAGACGAAGTACGCAAGTCGATGGATCTGGCGCAGCACAGCATGGACGCGCTGGAGGCGAGCGGCGCGCAGTTGGCCCTCATCGCCCGCGCGGGACAGAACTTATCCCGCTATAACGTGCGCTACTCGCACGTGGGCCTTGTATGGCGCGACCATCCCGAAGGCCGCTGGACCGTGGTCCATCTGCTGAACGAATGCGGCACGGCGGACTCCCATCTCTACAACGAAGGCCTGGGCAATTTCTTCCTGACGGATCTGTACCAGTTCAACGCAGAGATCGTGATTCCGGCACYGGCCGTGCAGCAGAAGATGGCGCAGTTGCTGGCCTCCCGCACGCCACTGCGCATGCACCAGTCAAGCTACAACATGCTGGCCTACGCTTTCTCGACGCGCTATCAGAATTCAAACCAGTGGGTGCTTGAGATGCTGGCGGCCGCATCGGCCGCGCCGGGCGCCGTGGAAACCCGCGACGAAGCGCAGCGCTGGCTGAAACAGGCGGGCTTCATGCCGGGCACGGTGCACATCGATGCCGCTACACGCCTCGGCGCGCGCATGTTCCGCGCCAATGTGGCGTTCGACGATCATCCCTTCGGCCAGCGCATGGCAGGCCAGATCGATACCATCACGGTGGATTCGGTCGACCGCTTCCTGCGCACCGACCCGCAAACTCGCGTATTGGAAGTGCGCTGAGTCTTCCTAGGGTTTGCCGAGTTTGCGCACCCGCCTCACCTGCTTGCGGCGCAGCTTGTCGAGCGCATGGGCTTGCGGATAGCCCGGCTCGCCGGGATGTTTGTGTTCGTGATGTCCCGGCTCGGACTTACCGCTGAGCTCCGGGAACAGCTCCGATTGTCGCTTGACGTCCATAGGCCCATGGTAGGCCCGGGCGCACGCCGGCGCTAGTTCTTCTTGCCCCCGCTGGCGTTCTCGCGGCGGATGGCGTCGCGGTCTTTGTGCGAGAAGATCATGCCGTTGCAGCGCTTGTTCGCTTCCGAGATACGGGCATTGAACTGCGTCTGTTCGCGGTTCAGCTTTTCTCCTTGCGCATTCAGCTCCGCGCCACGCGCGTCCAGCGCTTCCTGCCTGGCGTTGAAGGCCGCAACGGCTGCCGCATCGTCTCGGCTCACGGTGGACGCGCTCGCCATGTGAGCCGCAATCTCATCCTGGGTGCGCTTCAGCGCCAGCTTGTGCTCGTCCTGGCGGCGAATCAGGGACAGCCGCTGTTCCTGCAGGCTGTCTTCTTCATCGACGCAGGACTTGAACTGCTCGCGCTGTGCCGCGGTTGGCGGCGGCCCGGATTGCGCAAATGCCAACGCCGCCGGAAGCAGGGCTATCGCAACCGCTGTTTTCATAAAAATTCTCATTTCCGCAGTGTGCCACAAAGGCCTTGACATGCGCCCTTCCGTGCACGAGAATGCTATTAATCGGATGCGAACTAATCGCATACGCCACAAACTAACTTAACGGAGTAAATCATGAGCAAAATCGAAAAAGTCCTGGTCACCGGCAAAACCCACACCACCCCGACCAAGCCCGGCGATCACAACAGCAAAGTCAATCTGAACCTGAGCGGTACTGGCGCTAAAGCTTACGCCTTCGAAGCCATCGCAGCCCATCCGACTGCCGAGCAGCTGTTTGCCGGCGCCTGGTCCGCCTGCTACATCAGCGCCGTGAGCATCGTCGCCTCCAGCAAAGGCGTGCAACTGCCGGCCGACACTGCGGTCGATATCGAAGTCGACCTGGGCCAGACCGGCGACCAATACTTCCTGCAAGCCCGCCTGACCCTGAGCGTGCCCGGCCTGCCGCTGGACATCGCCACCGAAATCGCCCATGGCGCCGACGCAATGTGCCCGTACTCGAAAGCCACCAAGGGCAACATCGACGTCGCTTTGAACGTGGCAGTTTAATAGTGCACTATATAAACGTATCCGCTACATATTTTTAAGGAGCAAATCATGAGCAAAATCGAAAAAGTCCTCGTTACCGGCAAAACCCACACCACCCAAGTCAAAGCAGGCGATCACAACAGCAAAGTGAACCTGAAACTGAACGGCACCGGCGCCAAAGAAATCACTTTCGACGCCGTGGCCGCCCACCCGACCGCTGAACAACTGTTCGCCGGCGCCTGGTCTTCCTGCTACTCCCTGGCCCTGGGCCTGGCCGCAGAACAGAACAATGTGAAGCTGCCCGCCGACACCTCGGTCGACATCGAAGTGGACCTGGGCCAGACCGGCGAGGCGTACTTCCTCGGCGCCCGCCTGACCGTGAACCTGCCCGGCCTGAGCGAAGAAGTAGCCACCACCGTCGCCCACGCCGCCGACCAGATCTGCCCGTACTCCAAAGCCGTACGCGGCAATATCGACGTGGCAATCAAAGTCACCACCGCTTAACGCGGCTCATGGCCGGTCCGCTGGAGGGCAGGACCGGCCACGTTGTATCACGGGCGCTTCAGCAGCTCGGCGCCCACCGCGGGCGCGGAGAATGGGTTCTGTCCCGTGATCAGTTCGCGGTCCACCACCACATTCGATTGCCACAGTCCTGCGGCGCTGAACTTCAGGCCGGCCTGTTCCAGCGCAGTCTGCGGTGTGAACTTCATTTCGCCACCATTCAGCTGGGCCTTGGACGCCTCTTCCTCGGCATTGCTGAATGCCGTCACCTTGTAGCCCGCATAGATCCAGTTCGGATGCGGCGCGCTTCCCTTCTGCTCCATTTTCAAGGCAAAGCCTTTGGTATCCGGCAGTGCGGACAGCAAGGCTGCCGGACCATGGCACACCAGCGCAGTGGGCTTGCCGGCGTTATGGAAGGCGGTCAGCACTTTACCCAGGCCCTCGTCCTTCAGCAGATCCTGCATTGGCGCGTGGCCGCCCGGCACAAAGACCGCATCGAAACGCCCCACGCCTTGCTGCGCCACGCGCGCCAGGCTGACCACCGGCGAATTCACAGGATCGGTCAGGCGCAGCTGGTCCAGCAGCTTCCGATGCGCTTCCATCGCCGCCTTGTCGTTCCCGAAGAACATGGGATCGAGCGAGTTCCTGTCGATGGCCGGCGCCATGCCTTTTGGCGTGGCGAAAGTAATTGAGTGGCCGGCATCCAGCAGCATCTTCGCCGGCTGCATCAACTCATTCAGGTAAGCGCCCGTTTCGTAGGTCTTACCTGCTTTGAGATCCAGCGTATGCTCGTCGGACAGCACCACCAGCACATTGGCGGCCTGGGCATCGAAGGCGGCCGCCAGCAAGGCCGCCAGGCTCAGTTTTTTCAGCATGTTCTTCTCCATCAGGTTGTCGATGGATGCCACTTTATTCAAGCCTTCATAGGAGATAAACTACCGCCAACCCAATTCATTTGTTCTTTTGAGACAATAATGACGCGACGCTTTGACCACCTCGCCGATGTGGAGACTTTCGTGACTGTCGTCGAGCGTGGCTCGTTGACGGCTGCCGCAGTGGCGCTATCCACCACGCCCTCCGTCGTCAGCCGCGCGATTGCCCGCCTGGAGGCACGCCTGGGCAGCCAGCTGCTGCGCCGGACCACACGCAGCATGAGCCTGACCGAAGCCGGCCAGCTCTACATGGAACAATCCCGCGCCGCCTTTGCGCAAATCGATGAAGCGGAGCGTGCAATCCAGGGCACGGCCGGTGCCGTAACGGGGCGCATCCGCATCACCGCGCCGACCACCTTCGGCAATTACCGTCTGCCTGCCCTGCTGCAGCGCTTCACAGCGCTGCATCCCGGCGTACGCGTCGATCTGAACATCAGCAACCGCAACGTCGATCTCGCAGCGGATGGATATGACTTCGCAATTCGCCAGGGCATGCTGAAGGACAGCAGCCTGATAGCGCGCAAGCTGGAAGACGCGCAGTTGGTGCTGGTCTGTTCGCCATCGTATGCCGCGCAGGCCGGTCTGCCGGACAGCATCGAGGCGCTGGCCGAGCACCGTTGCCTGTCCTTCCTCATGCCCAGCACCGGCCGTGCGGTGCCTTGGCAGCTGCGCCGCGACGGCGAAGATATCGACTGGACGCCCCAGTCACTGGTGCAGGTGTCGGACGATCCGCTCGGCGTGATCTCATTGGCGGAAGCGGGACTGGGCATTTGCCATGGCTTCCATTTCGTCGTGCAGGAGCGCCTGGCACGCGGAGCGCTGGTGCCGGTGCTGCCGCAGCTATGGGGACGCAGCAGGCCTTTCTCCCYGCTCTATCCCCGCCAGCGCAGCCTGTCCGCCGCTGCGCGCGCGTTTATCGAGACCCTGGTTCCTTGAGATGCACACTAAGGCCTTCGCGGCCCGGCGCGATATGCGACTTGAGTGTCATGGCCGGGATCTCGTAATCGCCTGCGTTCTGCTTGCGGTACGGGATCGGTGGCGTTTCGAACAGCGTATCCATGCGCTCACCCAGGGCGCGGCATAGCGCGGCGTAGCGGGCTTCATCGGTGCGGCCCACGCGGTAGGCCACGAAGGGGGGCAGCACGTCGAAGCCGGGGTAGTACAGCATGCCGTGCTGGATGGGGAACAGCAGATCGTCGATCGCGCCGTTGATGCCGCGCGGACTGTAATGCGATTCCCAGCCGCCAGCGGTTACCACGATCATTGCGCGCTTGCCTGCCAGCGTGCCTTCACCGTAGCGGTCGCCCCAGCGCAGTTCTGAATGCTCACCGACGCCGTAGCCGAAGCCGTTCGCATACACACGTTCGAACCAGCCTTTCAGAATCGCGGGGACCGAGAACCACCACAGCGGGAACTGGATGATCACGGCGTCCGCCCACAGCAGTTTGGCTTGTTCGGAGGCGATGTCCGGGCTCTGGCGGCCGTTGTCGTAAGCACGGCGCGAGTCCTGCTCCGGCAGAAAGCGGGGACCGGCGGCGCCGTCCAGGCTGTCGTCCACATCGAGCGCGGACTTCCAGCCCATGGCGTACAAGTCGGAGACCTGCACGGTGTGGCCGGCCGCTTGCAGGCGCTCGACCATGAAGTTTTTAAGGGACCCGTTCAGCGAACGGGGCTCGGGATGGGCATACACGATTAAAGTATTCATGCCCTGCAGATTAGGGCTGCTCAAGGTATATTGGAAATGAATTCCATAAATTCCAGATATTACGATGAATAATTTGCACCGGCTCGACCTCAATCTGCTGCTCACGCTGGACGCGCTGCTGGCAGAGCATAACGTCACACGTGCAGCGGAGCGCTTGCATCTGTCGCAGCCCGCCGTCAGCGTGCATCTGGCGCGCTTGCGCGAGGCGTTTGGCGATCCCTTGCTGCTGCCAGGGCCACGCGGCATGCGTCCCACCGCGCGGGCGGACGCGTTGCGCGAGCCGCTGCGGCAGGCACTGGAAGGGCTGGCGCAAGCGGTGGCGCCTTCTACGCCCTTCGATCCCGCAGCGGCGGACCAGACCTGGCGCGTGGCCGCCACTGATTACGYGGAATCAGCCATCCTGCTGCCTGCGCTGGCAGCGATACGCACACTGGCGCCCGGCACGCGACTGGCTGTGCTGGAGGCTGTGCCGCCGCGCATGGCGCGCCAGGCGGAGCAAGGAGAAGTCGATATCGCCTTTCACACCACCGAAGGCGCGCCATCCGGCCTGAGAGCGCGGCCGCTGTTCAAGGAAAGCTATGTGCTGGCGATGCGCGAGGCGCATCCGAAAGCCAAACGGCGCCCGTCGCTAAAGCAGTTCTGCGATCTGGAACACGTGATTGTCTCGCCCGACGGCGGCGGGTTCACGGGCGTGACCGATGAGGCGCTGGCGGAGGCGGGACTGGCAAGGCGCGTGGTGCTGTCGGTGCCGCACTTCATGGCCATGCTGCACATCGTCGCGCATACGGACATGGTGGCGATGGTGCCGGAGCGGCTGGTACGGGGAAATGCTGCGCTGAAGATCATGGAACCGCCGCTGGCGGTCCCTGGCTACGAGATGACGATGCTGTGGCACGAACGCCGCCACCGCGATCCTGCCCACCAGTGGTTGCGCGAGCAAATCGTGGCAGCGGTAGGAACCTGATTACTTGCCGCGGTCGGCCTTGATCAGATAATTCTGCATCGTGGCTTCGGCAATCGAGGCCCACTGGTTCTGGTCGTGGCGGAAGCGCTTCCACGGTTCGTAGATCTTGGCGAATTTGGCGTTGCGCGCCGCTTCTTCGGCGAACAGTTCGGTCGCCACCTTGTAGGCCGCGTCCATCATATCGGTTGGGAAGCCGCGCAGTTTCACGCCGCTCTTCAGCAGGCGCGCCAATGCGGTCGGGTTCTTGAAGTCGTACTCGGCCTGCATCACCACGTGGGCTTCGTAGGTTGCCGCTTCAATGGCCGCCTGATATTCCTTCGGCAGCTTCTCCCACTCTTTCAGGTTGATGTAGAAGGAGAAGGACGCACCCGCCTCCCACCAGCCCGGATAGTAGTAGTACGGCGCGACCTTGTAGAAGCCCAGCTTCTCGTCGTCGTAGGGACCGACCCATTCCGCGGCGTCGATCGTGCCTTTTTCCAGCGCTGGATAAATATCGCCGCCGGCCAGCTGCTGCGGCACCGCGCCCAGACGTTCCATCACCTTGCCGGCGAAACCGGCGATGCGCATCTTGGTGCCCTTCAGGTCCGCCAGCGTCTTCACTTCCTTGCGGAACCAGCCGCCCATCTGGGTGCCGGAATTCCCGCCCAGGAAATTGACCACGCCATAGTCCTTGAAAAAGGCGCGCAGCAGTTCGCGGCCGCCGCCCTGCTCATACCACGCCGTGTGCTGGCGCGAAGTCAGGCCGAAAGGTACGGCGCAGTCGAAGGAGAATGTCGGGTCTTTGCCGAAGTAGTAGTAAGTCGCGCTGTGGCCGCATTCGACGGTGCCGGCGGAGACAGCGTCCAGCACCTGCAGGCCGGGCACCACCTCGCCCGCGGCGAAGGAGCGGATATTGAATTTGCCGCCGGTCAGTTGGGAAACGCGTTTGGTGAAGGTATCAGCGGCGCCGAAGATGGTATCCAGGGATTTGGGGAAACTGGAAGCCAGGCGCCAGTTGATGGCGGGCAGCTCCGCGGCCAGCGCCGGGGCGGCAATTACGCTCGCACCCGCGCCTGCTGCTGCCTTCTTGATGAAGGAACGACGTTCCATACGTGTTGTCTCCTTAGAAGTGTTGTACGTCGGGGAAAACGCTACAGCTTCGGGAGAGTGTATGGAAATCTTTAGTTTCCGGCAACTACCATTTTCTCAATCAGGATCGAGCCGGTTTGCTTGGTGCCGCGCACCAGCACGTCGGTGCCGATGCCCATGATCTGCTGGAACATTTCCTTCATATTGCCAGCGATGGTGATCTCTTCGACCGGGTATTGAATCACACCGTTTTCGACCCAGTAGCCGGACGCGCCGCGGCTGTAGTCGCCGGTCACATAGTTGGTGCCCTGGCCCATCAGCTCGGTCACCAGCAGGCCGGTGCCCATCTTGCGCAGCATGCCTGCGAAGTCGTCGTCCTTCGCCGTCAGCTTGGAAGTCAGCGACAGATTGTGCGAGCCGCCTGCGTTGCCGGTGGTCTTCATACCCAGCTTGCGCGCCGAATACGTCGACAGGAAATAGCCCTGCAGTACGCCATCCTTCACCACATCGCGCTTGGAGGTGCGCACACCCTCTTCGTCAAACGGCGCCGAGCCGATGCCGCCCACTACGTGCGGATCTTCCTTCACCTGGATGTGGGACGGGAACACGCTCTTGCCCAGGGTATCGAGCAGGAAAGTCGATTTGCGGTACAGCGCGCCGCCCGAGGTGGCCTGTACGAAGGCGCCCAGCAGGCCGGCGGCCAGCGGCGCTTCGAACAGCACCGGGCAGGTGCGGGTATTCAGCTTGCGCGCATTCAGGCGGGCCAGTGCGCGCTCGGCCGCATAACGGCCCACGGCTTCCGGGGACGCCATTTTCTTCGGATCGCGCACCGAGGTGTACCAGTCGTCGCGCTGCATCCTGGCGCCCTTGCCAGCGATCGGGGTCACGGACAGCGTATGGCGCGAGTAAGGATAGCCGCCGATAAAGCCGCGCGAATTAGCCGAAACGAAGTGCGATTGCTGCACATGCACACCGGCGCCTTCGCTATTGGTCACGCGCGCATCGACGTCGAACGCGGCCTGCTCGGCGCGCTGCGCCAGCACCACCGCTTCCTCAGTGGCGATATGCCATGGATAGTGCAGCTTGAGGTCTTGCGGATGCTTTTCCAGCATGTCCTCATCGGCCAGGCCGGCGCAGTCATCCTCGGCGGTAAAGCGGGCGATATTGTGCGCCGCTTCCACTGCCGCGCGCAGCGACTTGGCGGAGAAATCGGAGGTGCTGGCATTGCCGCGCTTCTTGCCGACAAAGACGGTCACGCCCATGCCTTTGTCGCGGTTCTGCTCGATCGTTTCGATCTTGCTCTTCCGGACCGACACCGACAAACCGCTTCCTTCGCTGATTTCAACGGCGGCATCGGTGCCACCAACCTCGCGCGCATACGTCAATACGTCGCGTGCAAGCTGCTTCAACTGGTCCTGGCTGTAGGTGAATGCGGATTCGCTCATGGGCTGTTTTTCGGGGTGTGGGCGTGGAGGGTAGGAAGGGTCTGTTGCCAGAACCCCTCCCCCCTAAGAACCGTGCATGCGACTTTCGCAGCACACGGCTCAAGCATAATAAAAATTCCTATACAGGAACCGGTTTCACAACAATCAAACCAAGGCGGTGCACTTGAGTATGACAATTTGGATGCAATAATACTCGATTTCCAAGAGCCTCGGATCCACCCATCACACGGTACTCTATGTGGTGGTCATGCCATCCTGTGTCTACGTCCATCTCGTATTCACAGAGCGCGCAAAGGCCGCGTTGGTCAGCGTATAGTTTGGCCCATTCCTTTCGGTAGCCCATGTTTTTCAACATGCGTTCCTGTCGGAGAGCTTCACCATATTCCTCCCACTGCGGATCATAAGGATGATAATCCCCCATGATCTTCTTATGGCGCTCAATGGGAGTACTCGCAAGTGAGTACAATTCCATCGCAGCTTTGTTGCCATCCTTCGTTGCGACGTCTGCAGCAAACACCCACCTTCGTTCACCGACTGTCCGCCAATATTTCCGACGAATCCATTCGGTGTTCTTGTTGGGATGCCTGCGCTTGGCCCACCGCATCAGTCGCCAGAACAGCAACGACTCCATGCGCGAGAATGCTTGTTTGGCTACTACCGGGCTGTGATATTGCGCCCAACCCCGTAGTATTGGATTTAGCAGTCGGATTAGATCCTCGTGCCGTACCATCAAATGTTCGCCGATGACTTTCCTCAGCTTTTCATAGAACGCTTTCGAGTTCTTCTTACTCGGCTTGATGAGCAGCTTTTCCCCGTACTTCCGGAAATTCCACCCAAGGAAGTCGAACCCCTCGTCGATGTGCACGATCTTGGTCTTGGCATCGGATAGTCGCAGACCTCGTTTTGCGAGGAAGGCTTCTATCCATGGCCGGATCTCTGTTTCGAGCAGTTCAGATGAACCGCATGGAACCACGAAATCGTCCGCATATCGCACAACACCTACTTTGAGTCCTTTGATTTTCGACTTACCGAATTTCGCACCGAGGTGCTTAATCAGTTCCGTTTCCAATCCGTTCAACGTCCAGTTTGCCAATGCAGGGCTGATGATGCCGCCCTGCGGCGTTCCCGCTGTGGTTGCCAGCAACTGCGCCCGGTCTACGACCCCGGATTTCAGCCATTTCCGAAGAATCACTTTGTCCATACAGACATGTTTGATCATCCAGTCGTGGTTGATGTTGTCGAAGAACCCTTCGATGTCCGCGTCTAATACCCAGCTGGCCGAAGCCTTCTGAGACATCTTCACGAACAGCTGCCCCATTGCGTCTGCTGTAGAACGATTCTTCCTAAACCCATAAGAGTTCGGGTCGCTCACGGCCTCCAGCACCGGATCGAGCGCTAGCAGATGCAGCGCTTGCATAGCTCGATCTTTCATGGTCGGGATACCCAGAGCGCGTTCCTTTCCATTGGCCTTAGGGAGGATATAGACCCTCCGTAGTGGCAGGGGTCTGTAACGGCGCTTCTCCAACTGCCCAATCGCTGCAAACTTCTGCAACGGCGTTTCCCATAATTTCCGGTCCACGCCTGCGGTGCGCTTGCCTTGGTTTTCAGTCTGTTCGTTTGCTCGCAGAATTGACCCACTCCGATTGACCCACCTTCCAC
>NZ_JBFRDW010000002.1:0-35164 GCF_052113985.1 Pseudoduganella sp. RAF53_2
GCTGCAGCGGATTGTGTACGACGTGGTGCTGTGCGACTTCAATCTGGGCGAAGGCAAGAACGGCCAGCACGTGCTGGAAGAAGCGCGCATCCGCCACTTGCTGGCGCCGAGCAGCGTATGGCTGATGGTGTCCGCCGAAAAGAGCGTGGAAGCCGTGATGGGCGCCGCCGAGCACCAGCCGGACGCCTACCTGATCAAGCCCATAACCGAGGGCGTGCTGCTCACCCGCCTGAACCGCGTGTGGCAGAAAAAGCAGATCTTCAGCGAGATCGACCAGACCTATCTGGAGAAAGACTTCCTGCGCGCGGCCAAGCTATGCGATGCGCAAATCGCCCACAACAAACTGCACGAAACCGACCTGCTGCGCATGAAGGCCAATCTGCTGATGAAGGCAGGCGAACCGGAACAGGCGCGCGAAGTCTATGAAAAGCTGCTGCAGGACCGCGAATACAATTGGGCCCGCACCGGCATCGGCAAGATCCGCATGGCGAACGGCGATCACGAAGCCGCGCGGCAGATGTTCAGCGGCGTGATCGCCGAAAACCGTTTCTACATCGATGCCTACGACCAGCTGGCGACATCGCTGCACAACCTGGGCAGGGTTGGCGATGCCTGCGACGTGCTGGAACGTGCCGCCAAGCTGTCGCCGAATTCCGTGCCGCGCCAGCGCAATCTGGGTAACGCCGCGCTCCGGCTGGGCAATATCCCCCTGGCGGAAAAAGCCTTCCGCAAATGTCTGGCCATCGGCGAATACTCGATCATGAAATCGGTGGACGCCTATTTCGGACTGGCGCGCGTGTGCGGCCACAAGAACGATCCGAAAGAGGCCCTGCAACTGCTGGCCGTTGCGCAGCGCGATTTCGCCGGCAAGCTGGTGGACTTGCGCGCCAAAATCACCGAAGGCCTGGTCTATCATGAAAGCGGAGATTATCGCCGCGCGCGCAGATCCGGCGACGAGCTGGAAGAAATGCTGAAGTCCGATGCGGAGCGTCCTGACACCGGCACCTGTCTGGAAATGGCGACCCTGCTGTTCGCGGTAGGCGTGAAAGACGCCCCGGTCGAGTTGCTGTGCTACGTGGTGCGCAACAACCACGACAACCAGCTGCTGCATGAAGACGTGCAGCGCATCTTCGACAAGGCGCGCATGAGCGACGAAGGCGCAGCCCTGATCAAGTCGGCGCGCAAGGAAGCGACCGAGATGATGAACAAGGGCGTGCTGCTGTGGAAGACCAACAAGCTGGACGACGCTGTGGCGTGGATGCGCGAAGCGCGCCAGGCTTTGCCGGACAATCTGCGCATCCTGTTCAACTCTGCGCAGATCCTGATTTCGCATATGCAGGCGAAAGGCTATGACGAGCTGCTGATGATGGAAGCGAACGGAGTGCTGATGCACGTCGACCGGGTCGCGCCAGGCCAGCAGCGCTTTGCACAATTGATTGAGCAATTGCAGATGCTGGTGCCGGGCCGCGCGGCCTCACCGGAAGAAATGGAAGCGGAGCTGGATGCCGCGCTGAATGAGCAAGTATCCGGCGATTCTTGACTGACCAGGGAGTGATCATGCGTGATATCGCCAAAGAGGTCTACAACAAGATGAAAATCGGTGCGATGGCCTGGGTACGGCCAGTCGCTGCACGGGGCGACACCATCGCCAGTTTCCAGGCCGCGCACGCGGCTGCGCAGGCCCTCGAAGAAGAAGGCCTGATCAACATCATGAAGATTGAAAGGGATGCGGAAGGCCAGATATCGGCCATCCGCATTCAGCGGCTCAATTAGGCGCTTTTGGCGGCTTGCTGCCGGCGCGCTTGGCTGCCGGCTTGCGCGCTGCGGAGGCGGCCTGTTTGGCGTCGGACGGCTCTTCGTCTTTCGCCTCGCCATCCGGTTCGGCGGCGGCAGCCTTTGGCGGCTCGGCGGCCATGGCCGTGCTCACCGCTTGCTTGAACTGCTCCTGCAGCAAATTCCACCAGACGGCGGGATTGGCCATTTGCGCGGCAGCGGCAGCGGCGGCATCGGTGGTTGATTTACTGGCTTCCGCCGTGGGTGTTTCAGGCGCGGGCGCGGGCTCGGGTTTGTGCTCGGCCGCCTTGCCATTGGCTTTCGTCGAGGACGAGGCGAATGGCGACTTGTCGCCCACCGGCTGCTGCATGGAAGCCGCCAGCGACTGGCCCATCGACTTCAGCGCTGCAATGGTGCCGCGCTGGACTTCCAGCGCCTGGATGCTACTGCGCAGCATGGTCGCGTTCAGATTCAGCCAGGACTCGACCGCCTTCAGTTCATTGATTTTCTTGTCGAGGTCATCGACCGACAAGGTAGGCGCCGCGATGCCGGGAATGTTAATGCCGGGGACGCCCATGCTGCCCCACAAGGATTTAACGAAGTCCAGCGTATCAGTCATCATGGGGTTGCTCATAAATCGGGTCTCCGAAAGGGCAAGGTCAAAGCTTAGCGTAGCACACAGCTCTCCCACACCGCAACGAGCAGCAGGACAATGACGGTGCCGGCCGTGGCCACCAGCGGCGTCAGTCCAAGCGGTGTGGCCAGCAGCGCCAGTGCAGTCATCAGGCCAACGCCTGTCATGTGCGACAGCGGCGGATAGGGACGGCTATGCGTCACCCATTTGAACAGCATGGTGCCGACCAGGAAAATCCATGGACCGCCAACAATGGCCGCCATCTGCGCCGGATTACCGTGATCGGGATGCGCCTGCAGCAGCTCATCGCCCACCGCGCTGACGATGATGCCGGCGATGATGGGCACATGCAGATAAGTATAGATATTGCGGGCATGGCGGCCCGGATCATGCGAATGCGTGATGCGGTGGTGGCCCTGTTCCGCGCCCTGATCAAAGTAGAGCCACCACATCAGCACGGAACCCAGCACCGCCAGCAGGAAGATGCCGGTATCCGCCGCGCCGAGCCGCATGTCGGCAAAGGTGGCGACCGTCACCACCAGCGACTCGCCCAGCGCGATGATGACGAAGCCCGCGCCGCGTTCCGCCATATGGTTGCCTTCCACATTCCAGTCGGCGCTGGTGGAGCGGCCCAGGCCCGGGGTCCAGAAATACAGGGGAGGTCCCAGCAGTTCGATGGCCAGCGCCACCAGCCAGAAGCCACCGCGCATCGACGATTCGTTAAAGCCGCCCAGCAGCCAGAACACGGCCGACGTCGAAGTCCAGGCCACGATGCGCAGGAAATTGCGGCGCAGGTTGGGAATATCGCGCAAGGCCCACAAGGCGAACAGGCTGCGGCCCACCTGCTGGGCCACGACGGAGCCCGCGAACAGCCAGCCGCGTGCGCCGAAGGCCTGCGGAATCGAGACGGACATCATCAGTCCCACAATCATCAGCACGAACAGCGCGCTGCGCACGGGGATGCGTTCCGGGTCCAGCCAGTTGGTGACCCAGGTCGTGTAGATCCACACCCACCACGTGGTGAGGAACATCAGGCCGACCTGCAGCGCGCCGGTCAGGCTCAGGTCTTTCAGCAGCGTGTGCGACAGCTGGGTGACCGCAAAAACGAATACCAGATCGAAAAACAGCTCGACCGCGCCGACCTTGCCGGAATCGGCCTGGCCACGAGAACGCTGCAGGGACATCTGCCTGACCTTATCAAAAATAGTTGTCAGCGGATTATGCCATCAGCCCGGCAGGTCAGCGGAAAGCGGCATGAAGACGTTACACTAGCGCCCATGACGATTGTTTCCTTCTTTTCCAGCCGCCGCCGCGTGCTTGCCCTGTGCGTGGCCACAGTGGCGCTGCATTTGGTGGCGATCGACTGGCTGGCATCCCACGTCGGCCTGGTGGACGATAACCGCAAGTTCTCACCGGCGGTGGTAAAGGCCGACCTGCGTCTGGCCTTGCCGCAGCGCGTGGCGACCGTGACGCCGGAGCCGGAAATCAAACCGCAGGAAGCTGCACCGAAACCGAAGCGTCCGCACAAGGCCAGACCCAAGCCGGCGCCTGCCCCCGAACCGCTGCCCGCGCCGGAACCGCAACCCAGCGAAGGTGCGCTGACAGCGGCAGCTACGCCTGCAGGCAACACCAGCGAATCCGCACCGCCGGCGCCGCAGACATCTCCTGCCGACCAGACGGGCGCTGCTTCCGAGCCAGCCGCAGTACAATCCGCCCAGCCGGACGCGCCGCAGCAGGAAGACGAGCCGTCAGGCATTCGCCGCTACAAAGTGAACCTGCCGCCTCCCGCGCGCTTCGAGATGGACGTGAAGCGCACCGACGCGGACGGCAAGAAGTGGAGCGGCTCCGCCAGCATGAACTGGCAGAGCGACGGCAGCACCTATAAAGTCGACCTGGAAGTCGGCATTACGGTGCTGTTCCGTATCAACGTGCTGACCGTGAACAGCGAAGGTACCGTGGACGACGGCGGCATTTCGCCCCTCACCATGCGCGAGAAGCGCCGCAACCGTTCCGAGACGGCGACCCATTTCAATCAGAAGGAAAGGCGCATCACCTTCTCGGCCAGCGACCGCAGCTATCCTCTGCTGGCCGGAACGCAGGACAAGGCCACCGTGCCCTTCCAGCTGGCAGCGATTGGCCGCGCCGATGTCAACCAATTCGGGGGGGACATCGATATTCTGGTTGGAGAAGATAAAAGCGCCACCATCTACCGATTCCAGCTGGTGGGCGAAGAAGAACTGGAAACGGACATGGGCAAGCTGATTACCTGGCGCCTGACCCGTCCACCCAAGCCGGGCAGCTATAGCGCGCGGCTGGACATCTGGCTGGCGCCGTCGCTGAACTTTTATCCGGTGCAGATCCGGAACACGGAAGGCAATGGCGCGGTGACCACCGAGACCGTGACCAAGATTTTGAAGGAAGAACAATGAAGAACACATTCATCGCCGCCGCCATGCTGACGCTGGCCATGGGCGCCCAGGCAGCGGACCATCCCGTGGTCAAGCGCGGCTTCAACCTGCCGCCATCCGCCGAACTGGTGTACTCGGTCAAGGGCAGCAACCACGGCATCCCGCTGAGCGGCACCGGCACGGTCAACTGGCGCCAGGGCGAGGGCAAATACACGCTAACCACCGAGGCGCGCTCCGCCCTGTTCGGCAAGGTGCTGGACTACCGCAGCGAAGGCGCGGTCGACGACTACGGCCTGGCGCCCGCCACCTATTATGAAAAGCGCATCCGCAAGGACCCGACCACCACCACCTTCAACCGCGAATCGAAGCAGATCGAATTCCAGGGTGGCGAGCCGGCTTTCCCGCTGAAGGGCGGAGAACAGGACCGCAGCAGTGCGCAATGGCAGCTGGTGTCGCAAGCGCGCCACGCTCCGGACCAATTCAAGCCGGGCACGGAGTGGGCTTTTTTCACGGCCGGCCGCAAGGATGCGGAGGTGTGGAGTTTCAAAGTCGTGGGTCCGGAAACCCTGCAAACGGGTGCCGGTGAGCTCAAGGTCGTGCACTTCGTCAAAGCGCCGCCCAAGCGCGACGCGGGTCAGCAGGTGGACCTGTGGCTGGCGCCGGGACTGGAATGGTATCCCGTCAAAATCCGCTTCATGGAAGAGAACGGCGATTCCTTCGAGCAACTTCTCGAAAAAGTCAACCGCAAATAGCAACACCCGGCCTGATATACTGACGCCCCCGCCATACGGCCGGGCCAAGCCGGTAAATGGGGACGCAACACATTTACGCGGTAATGTGTTACGTCCCCATTTACCGGGATTATCGGAGTGCAATGATTGACTTAATGGCAAGTGCGGCCACGGCTGCCGACGCAAACCCGACTGAGCAAGAGCAGCAGGATGCCCTGCAGGCCCACTTCCAGCCCCACATTTCAGCAGACGAGATTGAGCAAGTCTTCCATCTGAAGCGCGCACAGCCTTTGCTGCAGGTCTTCACGGCCCTGTTCCACGGCGGCTTTGAGGGTGTGCTGGTGCGCCTGCTCGTGCTGCGCGAGCTGGCGAACGACACCACCACCTCGTTCTATTCGCGCGCCGATATCAATACCAAGCTGGCCTATCTGCTGCCGGAAAGCCTGGAAACGGTGCTGATCCGCTTGCGTTCGAACGGGCTGCTGGCCTGGGATGCACAACAGACCGTCTACCGCGTCACCCCCATGGCGCGCAACGTGCTGTCGGCCATCGACGGCCTGCTGGCGCTGGCGCAGCCGGACGACGATGCCGAAATGGGCTTCCTGCTGTCGCAGGTGGCGGGCGCACAGGCCGTGGGCGGCGTCACCAGCGAGCAGCTGCAGCATCTGCTGGGCCGCCTGGTGGACCTGACCGAAGAATTCCGCGACGCCATCGCTTCCGGTTCCGAATTCCGCCTGCGCGAGTCGCAGGCGAAGTGGCACCAGGCTTGCGACTGGGTGGAGAAGGGCAGCGAGATCCTGCGCGCCATCACTTCCGACGAAAACGCGGACAGCGCCACGCACAAGGCGGCGCAAGCCATCGGCCGCGCCCAGTCGCAGCTGTTGAATATGCAGGGCATGTTCTCGCGTGCCCTGAACCAGATCGAGCGCCAGCGTGTGCACCTGGGCCAGTCCGGCCTGTCCACCACGGACATCAAGCGCTGGCTGCTGGAGCACGAGGACCTGGCCTCGCTGGCGGAAGACGCGATTGATCAGCCGGTGAAGCCGCTGTTCGTCACGCCCGCTGAAATGATCGACGTAGCAGAAACAGAATTAATGACGGAACGTGCCAATAACAATGGGCTGAATGGCCTGCCTGCCGGCCAGGACGCGCCGACCACGATCAACGATTCCCCGGCCATGCAGAAGGAGCTGGACGACTGGCTCGCACGCCTGTCCGACTTCGCGCAGCTGAACAACTTCCCGAGCGTGGCCGAAGAGTCGCCGCGCGAAATACAGGCGCACGAAGCGCTGCTGCCGGCGTCGTTTGCCGTGGCCTCGTACCGCGCCTCGCTGCTGCCGCTGCTGGGCGATGAAGCCGAAGCGTCCATGCAGGGCGCCACCGCGGACTTCGCGCGCCTGCCGGTGCAGTTCCAGCCTGCCGATGAAATGATCGAGCTGCCTGACCTTGAGGTCGCCGCCATGTCCATGGCCGCGTTGTCCCTCCAACTGAAAGATGAAAGCGGCAAGGCCGATGAATGACGATTCCCAAATCCTGATCGCGCGCCTGATGACGCATCAGACGCTGCGCCGCGACGATAAGCTGGTCAAGCGTGCCTTGTCCGATGAATTGTTCCGCGCTGAAGTGGATGCGCGCCTGACTGCCTGCGGCCTGAAGCTGCTGGATAACGTCTACGCCGACCACGTCACCCTGGCCCTGCACCGCGCCATCGAGCCGAAAGTGTTCGGCGCGCGCGACGTATGGCAGAACAATAACTTCGGCCTGGCGCGCGATGGCGTGGCCTTGCTGGTGGTGCTGTGGGCGCTGATCATCCTGCCCAAGCGCGAGCGCCAGGAAACCCACCAGGCGGCGGACGATGACCAGAACGATATGTTCGGCACCGAGAAGCCGGTGCCGCGCGCGGAAGACACTTCCATCGGCATTCCGTACAAGGCCCTGCTGGCCGACTTCGGCGACAAGCTAGGCAAGAAGACCCGTATGGACATGAACCTCGGTATTCTCGGCAAGCTCGGTTTCATCGAGCGCCGCGGCGACATCATCGTCGAAGGCCCGCTGCTGGACTTGCTGATGGATACCGACCTGCTGAAAGAACGCATCATCAACGGCGCGCTGGCCGACGTGTTCAAGCGCGCACCGGCGCAGGTTGTGCACATTCCGCGCGAAGTGCTGGCCGAAGCGGCCGCCGCAATCGACAACGCCGCCGCCGTCGAGGAGACGCCGGCCGCACCGGAAGCCGATGCTTCGACCGATACCCCGAACGAGGACTGATCCATGTTCCACATTAAATCTCTCGAATTAGTCCACTGGGATTACTGGCAGCGCATCAAGAACATTCCGCTCGATGCCAAGATCATCACCATCGCAGGCCAGAACGGCTCTGGCAAGACCACCTTGCTGGATGCGATGCGTACCCTGTTCGGCCTCGATTGCTCGATGGGCCGCACCTACAAGCACTACGCCCGCCACAGCGGCCAGCAGACCGCATGGCTGCGCTCCGTGGTGGACAACCGCGCCGTGGGCAAGCAGCTGTCGAACCGGCCGTTCCGGCACAGCGGTTTCTTCGCCGACGATGAAGTGACCCTGTTCTGCAAGGTCGAAAAGAACGGCGGCGACTGGAAGCGCCAGTACCTGATGCGCCCGGGGAATGTGGACATCGAAGAAGTCACCGAAGCCAACGACTGGCTGGGTGTGGAGAACTACCGCAAGCGTCTGGCGCAAGCCGGCCTGTCGCCCGCGATGGCCAAAGTGCTGGCGCTGGAGCAGGGCGAAACGGACAAGCTGTGCGAATACGCGCCGCGCCAGCTGCTGGATCTGGTGTTCCAGGTCTTCGGCGACAAGGAAGTGCTGGACGCGTACGACGAAGCGAAGCGCCACCAGCGCGATACGGAAGAAGAGCTGAAGCGCTTCGAGTCCGAACTGGAAGGCTCCAAGACCAATCTGGAAGGCCTGCGTCTGCGCGTGGCCAACTATCACCAGTGGGAAACGCTGCACAAGGAACGCCGCAACCTGCAGGAAGAAGTGTTGCCATCGCTGGAGTATCACGAGGCGCGCGAAAAGGCGAACAACAACAGCAAGCAGCTGCGCGAAGCGCGCAAGCCGCTGGCGCAAGCCGACCAGCAGCTGGCGGACAAGCGCAATGAACTGGCACGCCAGGCCAAAGCGCTGCAGGACGCGCAGCAGCAGGAAACCCTGCTGGAGCAGGAACAGACCGTGCTGCAATCGCGCCTGAACCAGCTGAATACGAAACTGAAGCCGCTGGAATCGCTGGCTGAACAGAAGCAGCGTCTGCAAAAGCTGGCCGCGGAATCGGGCGCCGATGTGGCCGATGCTGCTGCGCAGCTGGAAGAGAAGGAAGCGGAACTGGCCAAGCTGCGCGGCTCGCGTGACGCCGTGTCCGCACGCATCGCACAGGACAAGGCCACCATCGCCGCGCTGCAAGGCAAAACCGCCATGCCGGAGCCGGACAATGTGCGCGCCATGCGCCGTGCGCTGCGCGATGCGAACATCCCGCATGCCATGCTGTCCGATATCGTGGAAGTCACCGATCCGAAATGGCAGGGCGCCGTCGAAGGCGTGCTGGGTGGCTATGCCTCCGTGGTGCTGCTGGAGCGCTCCTCCGATGCCTCCGCTGCTTACCGCCTGGCGGAGAAGGAACGCTATCGCCACTTCATCGTGCCGGATTGCGTGAAAGCGCACGAGCCGAAGAATCAGAGCCTGCTGTCGGTTGTGCGTTTTTCTGGCCTGGCGCCGGAATGGCTGATCGACCAGCTGTCGCGCATCACGCGCGTGGAGTCGGTGGAAGACGGCGCAAAGCTGGGCAATATCGAAGAATGGATCACGCCGGACGCTTACCACAAGGAGCGCCGTGGTGGCCGTTCGCTGTTTGTTGAAGCATCGCGCTACCGCTTCGGCTCCGCGGGTAAGACCCAGCGTATGGACGCGATCCAGAAAAACCTGCCGAATCTGGAAGCGGAAGAAGACAAGTTCACCCTGCAGATTTCCAAGCTGGCTTCCGAAACCAGCGCACTGAAAGCCCGTGTGGCAGGCGTGGACGCGGTGAAGGAACTGTCGGCACGTACCGAGGAATTCGACGAAGCCGCCCGCGCCGCAGTACCGCTGCGCGCCGAGCGCCTGGAAGTCGGTTCGCGCCTGGGCGAGCTGCAAGGCCTGATGAAGAATGCCACCGTGACCCGTACCCGTGCGGACACCAGCTGGCAGTCGGCGCGCATGGCGCTGTCCGAAGGCGAAGCGGGCATGCGCCTGAACCACAAGCGTCAGCTGGAGCAGCGCTCCGACCACGCACGCGCCTTGCTGGCGCTGCGCCGCCAGTGGCGCCACCTGCCGCCGGCCTGGAAGGGTACCGCACGCCGCCTGGCCCTGGTCGCCCAGCACCAGAACGCGCACCAGGTCGACCTGCGCGTCGCCAGCCTGCAGTCCTCGTTGGCACGCGACGACTGGGAACTGGATGCAACCGTGATCGATCAGTACCAGCGCCTGAACGACCAGCTGTCGAACCGCAAGACCGAAACGGAAGAGCGCCGCTACCAGAACAACCGCGCCATCGAAGCGACCGCCAATGCGCGCGGCGCCTACATCGAGCGTCTGCGCTACACGATCAAGACCTACACGGCCAACATCAAGGAACTGGGCCAGCTGGCGAACATCGAAGTACACGCCGATCCGGTCAAGCTGGAAAACGACGACCTGCTGCTGGCGCAAGCCGGCCTGCATGTGCGCTTCAAGTTCGACGGCAAGGGTCCGATTGGCCTGAACGACGGCGAAGCGTCTGGCGGCCAGCAGGTGATGAAGTCGCTGGTGCTGCTGATTGGCCTGCTGAAGTCCGACGAAGGTTCCGGCGGCTTCGTGTTCATCGACGAACCGTTTGCCCACCTGGACATCCGCAACATCCAGCTGGTCGGCGAGTTCCTGAAGAACACCGATGCCCAGTACCTGATGACGACGCCGCTGACGCACAACACCGACGTCTACGATCCTTCCGAACTGACGCTCATCACGAGCAAAAAGAAGAAGGACACGCAGTGGGCGCAGCCGATCTTCGTGCTGCAGCGCCGCCAGCAGCAAGCGGCATAATGAAAAAGCCCGGGCGATCCTGGGCTTTTTTCATGGATGGGTTAAGGTAAGATGGACGGTCCTGCTGCACGATCCTTGGTGTATTTCGACCTGAAAGCGATAAACCATGACATCGAACAAGCAATCCACTGGCCCTGCCGCCGTACCGGCAATACGCCGGCCTCCCAATGTCCCTGCGCCGTTTCGACCTGGCTTGCCGCTCAGGCGCTCAAGCCGGTTGGCCCAGTGTTCCTGGGCCGATATCGCCAGGGGCGGTCCTGCACCTGCAGCCGCCGCACCGCCTCCAGCGGTTGTGGTGGCGCCAGCTCCCGCACCGGCGCCTGCCCCGGTAGCGGCTCCAGGGCCGGATCGCATTGTCATTCTGGGTTCCGCGCGCCGTCATTACCGCGACGGATGGGGCGCGCGATATGGCATCCGGAACGATAGCCAGCTCAGGACTGAGGTATGGAGTCTGTGGCCTGACAATCCCTACGTCGGCCAGCGCATCGACGGAGCTTTAATGCAGGGCTGTAACCTGAAATTCCGAATGGAGCGCCGAGCCGATCGCGGATGGACCGCTGTCGTCTATCATTGCGGTCCATCGCTTTTCTCTTGATTGACAACGGGCTGGCGCCGCCAGCGTTTTTATTCGTCGCTGTGCAGCGCGATCACGCTGACGATGCCCTGTCTGGCCATTTTGGCGTAAGGGCAGAAGCGTTCGGTGGCGCGCACCAGCTGTTCGGCGATGGCGCGCTCGACGCCCGGCAGATGGACGCGGATGTTGGCAGTCAGGTTGTACAGGCCATCGACCGGATCGCGGCCAAAGGTCACCGAAGCATCGACCGTCGCATCCTTCAGTTCAATACCGTTCTTGGCGGCGAGCAGCATGAGGGCGCCGTGGAAGCAGGAGGCATAGCCTGCTGCGAACAGCTGCTCCGGATTGGTTCCGCCACCTGCGCCGCCCATTTGCTCGGGCAGGCGCAATTCCAGATCGAGGCTGCCGTCATCGGAGCGCACCACACCGGAGGCCCTGGCATGCGCCGCTTCACCACCTGTCACACGAACGCGGCCCGTGTAGATTTCTTCGAATTCGGAGCCTCGGAATTTATCGAGCAAGGTCAAAGGAGGCCGGGCGGGTTTGTCCATTCAGTTGATCCATTCATAGTCACTAGCTATTTTAAGCACATTGTGCGCGACAAAGTAGTCCTCTTCCGGGACGCATGATGTTGAGTTTTTGGCGACAATCCCTGCTGCGATCAATTATTAGTAAGTTCATCGTATTACCTTGTAATTGACCTCATCTAAGGGTATAACGTAGCGCATGCTCATCACGCCCTCGTTGACGACTGCTTCCCCTGCAGCCGGCGAAGACTCGCTGGCGTCTAGCTTCGCCACCAGCTATGCGGGAGTGATTGCCTTCCTGGCGGTGGTGAGCGAGGGCAGTTTTGCCAAGGCCGGCGACCGGCTTGGTATTGGCCGTTCGGCCGTGAGCCGCAATGTCCAGAAGCTGGAGGCGCAACTCGATACGCGCCTCTTCCTGCGTACCACGCGCAGCACCGCTCTGACGCCGGAAGGTGAACTCTTCTATCAGAACTGCAATCCCGGCGTGGAGCGCATCGTCCAGGCGCTGGAAGATATGCGCGAGCTGCGCCAGGGCCCGCCGCGTGGCCAGCTGCGCGTCTGTTCGACCGCGGGCTTCGGCCGCAAGGTGATTGCGCCGCTGCTCAACGGCTTCCACGCCAGTTATCCCGGTATTGCGCTCGACTTTATGCTGAAGGACGGTCCCGTCGATTTCACGATGGAGCGCATCGACATTGCCTTCCGCGACGGCAAAATGGACGATAGCCAGGTCGTGGCCAAGCAGCTGATCCCGATGCAGATGGTGGTGTGTGCTTCGCCCGAGTACGCGAAGGAGCATGGCCTGCCATGTTCTATCGAAGACCTGAGCCAACATCGCTGCATCAATTACCGCCTGGCTTCGGGCCGCATTGCGGAGTGGGAGTTCAAGGTTGGTGGCATGTGCCAAAAGGCCACTCCGCGCGCGCAGCACATCTTCAACTGCGCTGAACTGATGGTGCAGGCAGTGCTGGACGGACGCGGCATCGCCCAGCTGCCGGCTTATCAGGTCAGCGCACTGCTGCGCGATGGCCGTCTGCTTTCCTGCCTGGCGCAGTACGTACCGGACGACCGCGGCCACTACGCCTGTTATCTCAGCCGCAAACATCTTCCGGCGCGTATCCGCGTCTTCATCGACTACATGACCGAGCAAATCCGCGCGCTGGATCTGGACTGCTCCGCCTCGGAACTCGTGCCTCTCACCTTCTGCGCCTGATTGTCCCCCGAATGACAACACGGTGAGTCCCGGCGCGGGGCTTCCGCCGATCATGCGCCGCGCCTACGCTTGCTGCAGCAAACGGAGGAGAACATCATGTGGTCGCACGAGTTAATGGCTCGCTACGGCGTGCTGATTGTATTCATCAATGTCTTTGCTTCCTCGCTGGGATTGCCCCTGCCCGCCACGCCAACGCTGATGATGGCTGGTGCCGCCATCGCCCTGGCAGCGGATGGCCTGTCTTCTGGCTCGCTGCAATTCGTGGCGCTGGTCGCATCCGCCGTGGTCGGAGGCGCGCTGGCAGACTTCTTCTGGTTCCACGGCGGCCGGCGCTTCGGTGCGCAGCCGTTCGGCAGGCTGCTGACGGAGCGGAAAATCGACATCGAGCGCCTATGGGGACGCAGAGGCGTTCGTGTGCTGCTCATCGCGCGTTTTATTCCGGGGCTGGCATTTTTTTCGGTACTGCTGTGCGGCGCCAAAGCCGTCCGACCGCGCTCCTTTGTCCTGCATGACTGCGCGGGCATTGGGCTGTGGGCGCTGGCGGCGCTATCGGCTGGCGCAGTGTCGGCATCGGCCCTGATTGGTGCGCCGTAGACAACATTGTGAGTACGTTGGCGTGTCTTCCGCCGCAGCTGATGCCCTCCTACTATGCAATCGCGGCACCCCAATCCAACCATTCTTGAAGGAGATCATCATGACTCAGCGACTCAACTACATGCAGCAGTCTTCTCAGCTGTTCAAGAAGTTCCTGGAGTTTAGCAATGTGCTGAAAGAAGGCGCGATCGAGCAATCGATCCGTGACCTGATTTCCATCCGCGCCTCGCAGATCAATGGCTGCGCCTTCTGCCTCGACATGCATGTGAAGGAAGCGAAGATTCATGGCGAGCGTGAACTGCGCATCCATCATCTTGCGGCTTGGCGCGAGTCCACGCTATTCCAGCCGCGCGAACGCGCCGCGCTGGCTTGGACCGAAGTGCTGACCAAGCTGCCGGAGCACGGCGTGCCGGACGAGATTTACGATCGCGTGCGCTCGCAGTTCTCGGAAAAGGAACTGTCCGACCTGACCTTCGACGTCATGGCGATCAACGGCTGGAACCGCGCCAACGTCGCCTTCCGCTCCGTGCCCGGTTCGGCCGACACGGCTTGGGGCCTCGACAAGGCAAATCTTTCTTGATCACCCGGGAGAACACACTATGATCTCCTTCAAACACGCTGCGCTGGCGCTTTGCGCCACCCTGATTGCATCGCAAGGCTTTGCTCACCGCGGGCCGGTCAACGCCATCGTCTCGCCGGTGATGAACAAGGCGCTGAGCGACTACCCCGGCAAGGAAGCCGAGATGATTACGGTCGAATATCCGCCCGGCGCCCAAGACCCCGTGCATCGCCATAACGCGCATGGCTTCATCTATGTGCTGGAAGGTTCGATCATCATGCAGGYGAAAGGCGGCAAGGAAGTGACGCTGACGCCCGGCCAATCGTTCTACGAAGGCCCGGCCGATGTGCATACGGTGGGACGCAACGCCAGCAAGACCAAGCCGGCGAAGTTCCTCGTGCTGCTGCTGAAAGAGAAGGGCGCGCCTATCTTCATTCCCGAACCAGGCGGGCACTAAGTCCGAATGGCAGCACTGCAAGGCCACCTGCGCATCCTCGCATCGCCGGGATGCGGTCGCCGGATTGTGGCGCCGCTGCTGGCCGGCTTTCACGCGCAGCATCGTCAGCTTGTCGTGGAGCTGCTGTTACGCGAGCAGCCGGCGGACTTCACGAAAGACCGCATCGACGTGTCGTTCGGCGAGCAGCGCCTGATACGGCAAGGCGTGCTGGTGCAGCAGCTGATGGCGGTGCCGACCATCGTCTGCGCTTCATCGGCATACGCGCGCATGCATGGTTTGCCGCAGCAAATGGATGAACTGGGCCGGCATCGCTGCATCAGCTTCAGAACCGCGGCCGGTTATATCCAGGCTTGGGAATTCAGGATCAACGGTCTGGCTCAACGTTGGCGGCCGATGGCGCAGCATACTTTTAACGACCTGGACATGCTGGTGCAGGCGGTAAGCGCAGGCCTTGGCATCGCCCAGCTCCCGGCGTATCTGGTGAGCAGCCTGCGCGCTGAAGGAAAGCTGGTCACCTGTCTTTCGCAATTCGCGCCGGAGGATGGCGCTCTGTATCTCTCGTATCAAAAACAGCAAGACCTGCCCGCACGCATCCGTGCGTTTGCGGAATACATGACCCCTTTAATCAAGGAGAAATATCATGAAGATTGTTGTCATCGGTGGGACGGGATTAATCGGTAGCAAAGTCGTGGCGCAACTGCGCGCCCAAGGTCACGAGGTGCTTGCTGCCGCGCCAGCAACGGGCATCAACACCGTCACGGGCGAAGGCTTGAGCGAGGCGATGGCGAACACGCATACCGTGATTGACCTGGCGAATTCACCTTCGTTCGAAGATGCGGCCGTGCTGGAATTCTTTGAAACGTCCGGCCGCAATCTGTTCGCAGCTGAACGTGCCGCGGGCGTTAAACACCATATTGCGCTGTCGGTGGTTGGTACCGACCGCTTGGCGCAAAGCGGCTACTTCCGCGGCAAGATTGCGCAGGAGAAGCTGATTCGCGAATCGGGCGTGCCGTACACGATCGTGCACTCGACGCAGTTCTTTGAGTTCCTGGGCGGTATTGCGCATTCCGGCAGCGAGGGCGATAGCATCCGCATGTCGCCGGCTTTCTTCCAGCCGATTTCCTCGGACGATGTGGCAACTGCCGTCGCCGAATTCGCACTCCGCGCGCCGCGCAACGGCATCATGGAGATTGCCGGTCCGGAGCGCGTGCGCTTGTCGGATATGGTGAAGCGCTATCTGCGCGTTACCAATGACAAGCGCAGCGTGATCGAAGACGCGACCGCACGCTACTTCGGCGCCGAACTGCGCGACGACACGCTGATGCCCGGCAGCGGCGCGCATCTGGGAACAATTAACTTCGATTCCTGGTTCAGCAAGGCGTAAAAAAGAAGGGGTTGGTTGACAATCCCTTCTTTTTGGTCTTTAATTTCTGTAACAACAGAAATTAAAGAAAACATGAGTACGCACCTCACCCTGTTCTACGACGGCAATTGCCCTCTTTGCCTGCGCGCCATGCACAGTCTGCGGCGCGCCGACCGCCAACTTGCATTGGCCTTCGTCGACATCGCCGCTCCCGGCTTCGATCCCGCGCCGCTTGGCGTCACCATGACCGCGCTGAACGCCGAAATGCACGCCCTGCGCGCCGACGGCACGCTGCTGCGTGGTACGGACAGCATCCTTGCCGCGCACGCGCTGGTCGGCCGTGCATGGCTGGTGTGGCCACTGCGGATTACACTGCTGCGTCCCGCGCTCAGTGCCGGCTACCGCTGGCTGGCCCGCAACCGCCTGCGCATCTCACGCCTGCTTCGCCTGCGCCCGACGGCGCGCGCCACGGCCTGCGAAGGCAACGCTTGCCGCATTTACTTTGGAGACGCTCATCATGGAACGTAAATGGCTGATGCGCTGGCTTTACGCAGCTGCTGTCCTCCACATTGCCGTTGGGCTGGCACTTCCGCTGCTGGCCGGCGCGCCCATGCTGGACGCTTATCACACCCTCATCGCGAAAGGCTTTTCGCCGGCCGTCAGCCACGCCCAGCAAGCCTGGTGGATCGCGCTGTTCGGTCCGACCATCCAATGCGTCGGCGTGCTGATGCTGGCCCTGACCTGCTTCGGCGACACGCGCCGTGAGCCGTCGGCCTGGCTGTGGCTGATCGCCAGCCTGCTGCTATGGGCGCCGCAAGACATGCTGATCTCACTGCGCGCCAGCGTCTGGCCAAACCTATGGATCGACGTGATCACACTGGCGCTGCTGCTGCCACCTTTGCTGCGGCTGTACCGCATCGATTCGCGCGTTGCGTCCGAGCATGGCGCGGTAGGCGAGGGAGAGCTGTTCCGCAAGATCCTCGGCGCTGAATGGAGCAAGCTGCATCCCGACATCCAGACCCGCTTCACTAAGAACCCGGAGCCGGGCAAGCCGCTGCTGTACTACGGCGCGCTGAGTGAACTGAGTGCCTCACGCATCGGCAAAGTGCTAGGCTGGCGCATACCGCTGCCCGGCCTGCTCACTCCCGGCAAAACCTATCTCTGGCATCACAATGAAGCGCCGAACCGCTTCAATATTCGCATCGAAATCCGCCACGCGCTGTTTGGCCTGATGTTCACGCAGGTGGGTGTCTTCCAGGAGCGCCACGCGGCCGAGAAGGAGGCAGCATGAGCACTCGCACGCTTGCCCTGCAGCTGATGGCATTCCAGGGCTGCCTGGGTGCATTCGACACTATCTACCACCATGAACTGACCGAAGCGCTGCCGCAGCGTGCCACGGCCCGCCGCGAGCTGGCGATTCATTCCGTGCGCGCACTGATATACGGCCTGCTGTTCATTGGCCTCTCCGCCTGGATCTGGCAGGGCGCGTGGACCTGGGCGCTGCTGGCGCTGTTCGTAGTCGAAATCGGCTTGACGCTGTGGGATTTCGTCATCGAAGATCAGACCCGAATGCTGCCGGCCACCGAGCGTGTCACGCACACGGTCCTGGCCATTAACGGAGGCGCCTTCATTTGCCTGCTGGCGCTGGCCGCGCCGGAATGGCTGCGTGCAGACACCGGCTTCACCTATGCGCCGCTTGGCATATTGAGCGTCTTCCTTGCGCTATGCGGCGTCGGCGTGATGGCCTCCGGCATCCGCGACGGCATCGTCGCACGCAATACGCCGGCTGCCGATGCGGCGGCGGTGCGCTTCACCGGCCCGCCGCAGACCGTGCTGATTACCGGGGCCACCGGCTTCGTCGGCCATGCCCTGGTGCCGGCACTGGTCGCCAGCGGCCATCGCGTGATCGTGCTGACGCGCGATGCGCGTAAGGCTGCCGCGGACTTCAATGGCGCCGTACGCGCCGTCAGCAGCATGCAGGAGCTGCCACCCAGTGAACGTATCGACGTCGTGATCAATCTGGCCGGCGCACGCATCCTCGGCTGGCGCTGGACGGAGAAGCGCAAGGCCACGCTGCGCCGCAGCCGTGTCGCGCTGACGGACAAAGTGGTGGACTGGATCGCCGCTGCCGAAAACAAACCGCGCCTGATGATCAGTGCGTCCGCGATCGGCTATTACGGCATCCAGCCGCAAGACGACGCGCGGGCGCTGGACGAAAACGCCGCGCCGCAAAACATCTTCATGTCCCAGCTTTGCCAGGAATGGGAGGAAGCCGCCCAGCGCGCCAGTGCTTACGGTGTGGCCGTGGCGCGTACGCGCTTTGGCGTGGTGTTCGGACATGGCGGTGGCGCGCTGCCGATGATGCTGCTGCCGATTCGTTTGGGCCTCGGTGGCCCGATGGGCACTGGCCGTCAGCGTGCCTCGTGGATTCATCTGCACGATCTGATCCGCGCCATGGCCCATGTGTGGGAACAGCCGGATGCCGGCGGCGCCTGGAACTTCACGGCGCCGCACTGCCCGACGCAACAGGAATTTGCCTGCACGGCGGCGCGCATCGCGCATCGTCCTTGTTTCATGCCGACACCGGCATGGCCGGTTCGTCTCATGCTGGGCGAGCAGGCGGACCTGCTGCTGGAAGGTCAGAACGTGGCGCCAGCGCGCCTGCTCGCAACGGGATTTGGCTTCCGCTATCCAGCCATGGACGCGGCCTTGCAAAACTTGATGTAGTCAGCTCAGGATGTCATCCAGCTCGCGGCGCAGCTGCAGCGCATGCGGGCGTCCCTTGGCGCGAACGGTCATTTCGAAGAAAGGAATGCGCAGTTCGCGCAGCTCGTCGATGTTCGACGCCTTTTCCACCTTCAGCTGCAAGCTCAGGCCACGCATGCCGAGGGTCGGCTTGATGGTGCGTGTGTAGAACTCGTAGGCCGCGCGGAATTGCTCGGCCAGCGTGGCAGGATCGGGCGGCGGCGGGTCTTCGGCCGGCGGATCGAACTTCGGCTGGGCAGGCTCGATGAAGCCCTCATCCAGCAGGGTCTGCACATTGGCCTCGCTCAAGCCCAGCCCCGACACTTTCGGCAGCAACTCGTCGATGGCATGACGCCCATCAATCATCACCAGCAGCGACCTCATCCGGGGCGCCAGATGATGGCAACGTGAAGCAATCTCCTCCCGTCCCTTGACGGTTTTATCGTAGATAGCCATGGGAAGTTTCCTATTGGAATTATTTTTTCCCAATTTACCTCAGATTTACTAAAAAAGCATCACTACAGATGTGAAGTTACAACAGTATGACATCGCGAAAATTTAATCTTGCAATGAAGACATTATTCCTGGCCGGGCAGCGCCTTGTGGTTCATGCGCCAGCGGAGCATGCCGATAGAGTAGATGGCGAAGTAGCCGGCGAAGAGGCCGAAGGTGATGACGGTGAGAGGATGCTGCATGACTTCGTCGTGCGAGATCACTTTGGGGAACTGGGACTGGCGGTTCAGGTAGAACTCGACCGCGATCTGCAGCACGCGGGCCAGGAACAGCATGCAGATGACCATGCCGGTGCGCAGGTGAGGTGTAAAGAAGAAGCCGCGTTCATTGATTTCGAAGCGGGTCTTTTTCAGGCTGAACACGGCCAGCCAGCCGCCGCACAGGGCAGCGGTGCCCAGCAACGATACCGACAGCACGTTATGCGTCATGGAGCTGGCGGAGGAGGCCAGTACGATGGGGAAGAAAATCGCCCCGGCGTAGTGCTTCCACATCACCGACTGCTGGCGCGCAAACACCATGCGCAGGCGCGAATAGGTGCGCCACACCAGCATGGGGATCAGGATGAGCAGGACTACGGTGGTGACAGTCAGTTCCATAAACAGGTTCGTGCGGAAAAAGAAGGATTGTACATTGCGGCGTAAAATAGGCGCTCATGCCCAGTTCTTGCAGGGAGCTTTAGCCATGGACAAACCACCCGTTCACGCCCACCGCGCACCGGACCTGCCGGTGCCTGTCGACGAGCCGCAGCCGGAGCCGCAGCCCGTCCATCCGCACAATCCGCACAGCCCCGTCCAGCAGGACGACCCGGTACCGGATCACAAGCCTGAACTGGATTAGTCGAACGCCCAGTTGTACAGCACGTCCAGCGCGTTATTGGTGCCGGTCTGGACTTGCAGTGTGATGCGTGAGTTGAGTTTGTAGCGCAGCTTGACCAGGCTGGTCGCCGTGCTGGCGCCTTGTTCAAAGCTCAGGTAGGCGCGGGAGGACAGTTTTTTCCCGACCGTCACCACCGTGCTTTCCAGCCCCTTGGCCTGGGACACGCCCAGTTCGTCCAGTCCGACCTTGTTCGCCAGGCTGCCGCCGCCTTTGCCGCCGAACAGCGCGCTGGCGGCGGTGCCCAGCAGAGCCATCTCGTTGCCTGCCACATCGGCCGTGCCGTGACCCAGCACCAGCCATGACAGTTTTTCGCTGTCCGGCACCGAAGGCGTGGACACTAGCTTCGCCACCGGCGCCAGCGCCGTACCGCGCACTTCCACGCCTGCTTCCACATTGGTTTCGCTCAGCTCTTCGCCTTCGGGGCGTTTGCGCACGGCCAGAATATTCAGGCCCGGATTATCGTAAGCGCCGGTGAAGTTGATCACGCCGCGGTCGATGGCCAGCTTCTGTCCATACGCTGCATAAGTGCCGCTGACAACGCGGATGCTGCCGTTCACACGCGGCGTGCGGCGCTCGGTCATGCGTACGCGCAGGGAGCCCGCCAGCTGGGCATCGAGGCCTTTGCCGCGCAGGTAGAAGTCATCGCCCAAGTCGGCTTCGACATCCATATTCAGCGGCATGGATTGCGCGGCGGCTTTCACGCTTGGCTTGTCCTTGCCGAGGATGATGACGTCGTCGCTGATCGTCGGCGAATCCAGCGAAGGCAGTTCGATCTTGGCCCGATCTGCACGGAATTTGCCATCGAGCTGGAAATGCCTGGCGTCGCGTACCAGCGTGCTGCTGCCACTGACCACCAGGGTGCGGTCGGGGCGCGAYAGGACTTCCAGCTTGTCCGCATTGAGTTTCAGGTCCATGGTGGCTTCGCCGTTGGCGAGCCGCGCCCAGCCTTCGGCCTGCATATTGCCCTGCTGGCCTTCGAAGCGCAGGCGCTGCAGCAGCAACTGGTCGCCCGCCACGCGCGCCTGCAACACGCCATTGCGCAGGCGGATGCCCTGGTCGGGCCAGTTCACCACCAGCTGGCTGCCGCTGACTTCTCCGTCCAGCGCGGGATTCGTAATGGTGCCGTGGCCGCTGAAGCTGGCCTTCAGTGCGCCGTCCAGTTCCAGGCCGTCGATACCGGGGATAGGCGACAACCAGGCAATGGACGGCATATCCACGTTGCCGCTGATGGTAAGCGGGCTGTCGCTGGGAATGCGGCCGTTCTGTAATTGCGCTGTGGCGTTCAGTTTTGCCGTACCGGTGCGGGCGCCGTTCAGATCCGCGTCCGCGCGCAGTGCGTCGCCGCGCACAGTCAGGCGCGCGTCGAGCGTGCGCAGGCCGAGTGGAATGGGCTTGCTGCCACCGGTGACGGTGATGTCGCCTTTTTCGCGCAGCACGTGCACGTAGCCGTCGACCGCCGGCGCCGCGCCTTTTGCAATCGGCGCCGCGAGCTCGATGGACCAGTCGGCGCCCAGCGTCATCGTGCTGGCAACGCTGTTGCGCCAGGCGTCGGACAGCTGTGCGAGGTAGCTGGCGTTCACGCCGCTGGCCAGTCCGCGGCTGCGCCATTTGGGACCGTTCTTTTCCAGCGATTCGATGCGGATACCGCCTTCGGGCAGGGCAATCGTGGCGCCGCCCAGCGCGATCTGTTCGGGCCTGGCCAGACCCGCCAGGCCATGGCCTTCAGCAGCGGCTATACGCAGCGATGCCGGCGACTGCAGGGTGAACGCGAAGCGGCCGCGATTTTGCAGGGTGTCGATAGCGCCGGTCCAGCTGTCCCTGGCGAAGCTGCCGTGCAGCTTGGTGACGAAGTCAAAGTCGGTGCTGGTGGCGCCGAGTTGCAGTGTATGTGCGCCGCCGGTGCCGCTGGTTTGCAGCCGCGCGCGGTCAATGACCGTACCGCCCGGCGCGGAGTAGCCTTGCAGGCTGATGTCGACGACCAGTGGGTCGTTGGGGCCGATGAAGAGGGCTGGTGCGTTGTCGTCGGCCTGCGACACTTCGGCGGGCCGCGCGGCCAGTGCGTCGGTGGATCTGCTGGTTGCCTGGGTGCTGACAGGGTGGGCGGCGGGGCGTCGCTCCGCCACGCGTGGGGCGGTGCCTGTGGCGAGGCCAATGGTGGCGCTGGCTTTTAGCGCGGCCAGGCGCTGCTGGCTGGGCAGGCGCAGCGAGTTGGCGTCCATGCTCATGCCGAGCGTGAGCTTGTCCGTGCCGCCGGTCACGTAGCCTGTGCCGCGCATCACGCCTGCGAAGTCGTGGCCAAGACTGGACAGGTCGGGCGCGTCCAGCTTCCAGTCGAGACGGTCCTTGGCGCCGCCGAAGCCGCCTTTGGCTTGCAGGACGTTGAGGCCGAGGTGCAGGTCGACGTCGGCGTTATCGACACGTCCGCGCGTGGCGCTCAGCGTCGCGTGTCCGCTCAGCGGTGCAGTGCCGAGCGTGGACGGTTGCAGACGCAGGTCGGCGTTCACCTGCCAGTTCGCGGACAACTTGCCGCTGCCGCTGAAGTCCGCATTCACGATGCCCGCACTTGGCGCGCCAAACGCGGCGGGGTTCAGTTTGGACATGCTGCCGGCAAGCTTGAACTCCGGCGCACGCTGCGCGCCGGTGCCGGACAGCCACAGCTCGCCGCTGGCTTTGATCACACCTTCAGCATTGCGCACCGGCGCGGTCGTGTCGCGCGCTGGCGGCGTGACCGGCGCCACGATGGCCTCGCGCACGGCGGCAGCCTTGGCGGCCTTCGCTTCGGCAGACGCCTTCACAGCGGCACGCATCGCAGCCTGCCGCGCCGCACGGCCGCTGGTCGCCGCGCCATCCGTGTCCGAAGCCGCAACGGCCTGCCACAAGCTATCCTTGTCGCCAGCCGCAGCCGCAGCCGCAGCCGCAGCCGGCGCCGATTGCGCTCCGCGCTGAGCGCTGGCGGCCGGCTCGGCGGATGCGCGTGTTGTCGCCGGTGCGGAGGCTTTGCGGGGCGGCGCCGTTGTCGCGGGCGCGTAAGCCAGTCCGTGTGATTCAACGGCGAAGCTGGTGCGCGGCGCTGCGTAGCCGCCGGTCGCGGTGCCGGATGCGGTGAGTGCGCCTTGCAGGCGGTTGTCGAGCGCGGATAGCTGGCGTCCGTCTACGTTCCAGGCCAGTTGCTCGCCGGGCTGGCCGAATGCGCCGCGCAGTGTGGCCGTGTTCGGGCCGAGCGCAAGTTGCGCGTCGATGCCGCTGAGATGCCTGGCGTCCGCCTGCAGCTTGCCGGTGCCGGACAGGGTCTGGTTCATGATCTTGCTCGGCTTGATCGTGAAAGCCGCCGCCGCATGCCAGTCCGGCACAATCCTGCCCGAGGCCTCCGCATCAACATTCAAATCCGCCGCCGGATAYGCGCCCAGTGCGGACGGATCGAAGTGGCTGACCACGGCGTTCGCCTTGAAGGCTTTGTCTTCCTTCAGGCTGGCCTGTCCCGTCAGCGCGACGCTGCCTTGCTTCGCCTGCAGGCGCGCTTGTGTGACGGTCAGCAGCAGGTCTTGCAGCGTGGCGTGTGCATCGRGGCGTAAGGCCTTTTCAGACAGCGCTGCATTCAAGGTGTGAACCTTGCCTTTGCTTTCGACGGCAATATCGCCGGCAATGGCCGTTTTGTTGGCGCTGGTGTGCAGGGCGTTCAGATCAAGCTTGTCGGTGTGCAGGCGGAAGGTGGCGGTGTCGATGCCGCCGTCGATGGCCGTTCGCTTGATATTGCCGCCCCCGCTGAATTTGCCTGCCGCGCCGAAATCGATCAGCGCTTCGTCGATGGTCGATACGGTCAGCGTGCCGCCCAGCTTCGCGCTGACGATTTTCAGCGGCAGCAGCTGCTGGTCCAATGGACCGGGTTTGCCGCTGTTGGTGATCGCGAGGCCGCCGGACAGCTTTTGTCCGGCCGTGATGTTCGCATCCAAAGCCATGTCCAGGCTCGCCTGCGGATACGCCGGATCAAAGCGCGACGGGTCTACGCCGCGCGCGCGCAGCGATGCGGAGCGCAGGATGACCGGGTTGAAAGGCGCCAGCACCAGCACGCCATCGACATTGGCGTTAGGCGAAGTGCCCGTCAGCTTGGCGGTCAGAATGGCAAGGTCACCGCTCAGCGTAGCGACCAGCTTGGCCGGCGCAGTGCCGGGCCGCGCTGCCTGTGCCTGGGTAGCCGCCGAACCGGCTGCGTGTGGCGGCGTGCGTGCTGCGGCGGGCGGTGTCAGGATTTGCGTCAGGCTGGCGGTGCCGGTGAGCTTGAACGGGCGCTGGCTGGCGACTTCAGCGGACGCGTCGAGACGGCCGATTTTGGTGACGGCGCTGGCGTCCTTCAGTTGCCAGCGCTGGCTGTCGCCGTACAACTGCATTTTGATCGCGCTGACGTCATTGCGGCTGCCATCGGCGCTGATCAGCGAGAGCCGTTCGAGCCGCGCGTCGGCCACGTGAAGGCGGAACGGCGGCGCCAGCGACTCAGGCATTTGCGCTGGCTTGGAAGGCCCGATGCTCCGCATGACCGCGCTGGACGCATGCAGCTCGCTAATCGCCAGGCCTTCGGAAAAATACTGCAGCGGCGACCAGTTGATGTCGACATTGTCGATCGTGAGCACGCTTTCCGGGCTGCGATAGACAATGCGCACAATATGCATGCGCCCATACAGCGAACCGGTGGCGCCGGTCACCGTGATATTGCCGCCGCTGGCGCGCGCGATCTGGGCGACGATCTGCTGCAGTGTGGACTCGCGTCCCAGCAGCCACACGCCACACGCCAGCACAGCCACCACCACGCCGCTACCGATCAGCGTACGGCGCAGCCAGCGCCGCGGTGGACGCGGTGGCGGCGATGGTGGAGCTGGCGGTGTGTCGTGCGTATCCATCAGAACGTGAACCCCAGCGAGAAGTGCAGGCGTGCCTTGCGCACGGCGTGACCGTATGCGACGTCGACGTTGATCGGACCCACCGGGCTCTTGTAGCGCGCGCCGATGCCGTAACCTGATTTCGGATGGATGCCGCCCAAAGAATCCGCAGCATTGCCGGCGTCATAGAACACCGCCGCGCCCCAGGTCGGACGGAACCAGTATTGGTACTCGGCGCTGGCTGTCAGAAGATAGCGCCCGCCAACGGTGGCATCGCCTTCCTTCACGCCCAGCTCCTGATAAGCGTAACCGCGCACCGAGTTATCGCCACCGGCGCGGAACAGATAAGTCGCCGGCACGCCCACTTTGGTAACGGAGCCCAGGGCGCCCAGTTCCGCGCGGAAGATCGCCGTACTCTTGCTGCTCAACGGGACATAGGTGATGCCGCGCGCCGTGGTGCGGATGAATTTTTCGTCCGTCAGCAAAGGCAGCAGCGCGCCGCCGATTGTCGCATTCAGCACATAGCCCTTGGTCGGAAAGACCAGGTTATCCAGCTTGCGCCAGGTGACCGCATAGGTCAGCGGCAGCGATTGCGAATGGCTGGTCATGACATCGGCCACCGTCTTGCTTTCGGCCAGATACTCCAGCGAGATGCTGCGCTCCAGCAGCGGCGTGCCCCAGGCGCGCTTGCCTGCAATGGAGGCGGTGCGCGTGATCTCGCCCTCGATATCCTTGCGCTCCAGGGCCGCGCCGATGCTGTCGGTATAGCCGCTTGCCGTGGTGGGGAAATAGAAGTCGCCGCGCGCCGTCTGCTTTTTCTGTTCCAGCGTCAACGCGCTTTTCAGCTTCAGGCCAAACACGGACAGATCGTCATAAGTGCCGGATACGCGATAACCCGTGTTGGTCGAATAACCCAGACCCACGCTGGCGTTCTTGCGCTTGTTCTCGACCACTCGCACCAGCAGGGGCAGGGGCGCCATGGTGTCGGGCTGCGGCAGGCCGGCGTTCTTGGTTTCCGCCGCTTCCATCTGCTCGCCGAGGATGGAGGACAAATCCGCGCTGACTTCCACATTGGCGAAGTAACCCGTGTCCTGCAGGCGCGACTGGAAGGACTGCAGTTCCGCCTCGCTGTAATAATCGCCCGGCTTGATCTGATTCAGATTGCGCACAGCAGATTCCGGATAGCGGTGCAAACCCTCAATGCGCAATTCGCCGAAGCGCATTTCCGGTCCGCTTTCCAGCTTGATGTGCAGCAGCGCGCGGCGTTCTTCGGGGTCGACCACAGCCTGGCTCTCCGTCAACTGCGCGCGCGGATAGCGCGTCTGCACCACGGAACGCAGAATGGAGCGCTTGGCCGTCTCCCATGCCTCCTGCTGGAATACGGCGCCCTTCGGCAGCAGCCAGCCGGCTTTCAGCACCTCCTTGTCGAAGGGCACTTTGGCGGTGGACTCGAAACCTTCCAGCACAATCTCCACATCGCCGACCAGTGTCGGCTCACCCGGCTGCACGTCGACGTGGACCACCGGCTCGGCGGCGTCCGTCATCGTTACATTGATCAAGGGCGAGTAATAGCCCTCGGTCGCCACGAGGGTCTTGATCTGCTCCGGCGCAGCGCGCACCAGGCGCTGCAGCTGGTCGCGGTCCACGCGCGGATTGCCGCGGAAGCGTTCCAGATCGAGGTTATCCTCCAGCAGCTTATCCAGCTTGCCCGGCGCGCTGATCTGGACGCGATAGTCCAGTCCCTCGGCCAGTGCGAGCCGGGGAAGCAGCAGAACCATGGCCAGCAGCGCCAGGGTCCGCATTACTTTTAAGCCGAGTTGTGCCAAAATTCTTCTTCTTGCCGTCGGTTGAGCGATACCGAATGTTACCGGATCAACCGTAAAGATGGCGTACTCACTAAGATTTCCAGAAAAGAAAGAACCCCATGCAGAAAACCGACGCCGCCCTGGTCCTGTTTAGCGGTGGCCAGGACTCCACCACCTGCCTGGCCTGGGCGCTGGAGCGCTACCCGCGTGTGGAAACCATTGGCTTCGATTATGGCCAGCGCCATGCCATCGAGCTGACCGTGYGCCCGACGCYGCTGACGAAGATGCGCAGCGTGAAGCCGGAATGGAATAGCCGCCTCGGCGAAGACCATATGATCGACCTGGGCCTGATTTCCCAGCTGTCGCAGACCGCGATGACGGAAGACATCGAAATCACCATGCAGGCCAATGGTTTGCCGAATACCTTCGTTCCCGGCCGTAACCTGATGTTCATGACCGTGGCCGCCACCCTGGCGTATCGCCGTGGCCTGAACGTGCTGGTGGGCGGCATGTGCGAAACCGATTTCTCGGGGTATCCGGACTGCCGCGACGACACCATGAAAGCCCTGCAGGTGGCGCTGAATCTGGGCATGGATACCCGCGTCAAGCTGGAAACGCCGCTGATGTGGCTGGACAAGTCCCAAACCTGGGAGCTGGCCGAATCGATGGGCGGTCAAGGCCTGGTCGACTTGATCCGGGCCGACACCCACACTTGTTACAAAGGCGAGCGCGGCGATTTACACGACTGGGGCTATGGCTGTGGCGTATGCCCGGCCTGTGAGCTGCGCGCCCGGGGCTATCAGCAATATGTCGCCCGCCACGGTTGATATTTCCGCAAATCCATAAAATCTTTCCTACTATGGTTGTATGCCGAAACGTACAACCAGCTACTTGCTCAGCCCGCGGCTGTTGGCCGGGCTGGTGCTCGGCCTGTGCCTGACGATCACCTTCGTGCTGTGGCAGGGCGCGCGCGATGCTGCGGAGCGCGATGCCCAGGCGCAGTTTGATTTCCGGGTACGTGAGCTGGTCAACGCCATCGCGGCGCGCATGCAGGGCTACATCCAGATCCTGTACGGAGCGCAAGGGCTGTTCGCCAGCTCCACCTTCGTTGAGCGCGAGGAATTTCACACCTATCTGGAACGCCAGGAGCTGGGCGGCCATTTCGACGGCATGCAGGGCGTGGGCTATATCCGGCTGGTAGGCGGGGCGCAGCGCGAAGCGCATGAGGCCCAGGTGCGGCATGAGGGTTTCCCGGATTACGCCATTCATCCGCCCGGCCAGCGCAACCAATACGCGCCCGTAACCTATATCGAACCGCTGGCGGGAGCCAATCTGCTGGCCTTTGGCTACGACAGTTTGTCCGAACCGGTGCGCCGCGCCGCACTGGAACAGGCGCGCGATTCCGGCCTTCCTGCCATGACCGGCAAGATCACGCTCAGGCAGGAAACCACCGACCCGGTGCAGGCGGGCTTTCTGATCGTTCTGCCGCTGTATCGGAATGGCCAGCCGCACCTGGCGCTGGCGCAGCGTCGTGCCGCGATTGTGGGCTGGGTGTATGCGCCGTTCCGCATGGGGGATGTGATGGCCGATACGCTGGGGGCGCGTGGCCGCGATCTGGATGTGGAAATTTATGATGGCGAGGAGATGAACGATGCCACGCGCATGTACGACAGCGAGCCGCTGCCGGCTGGTGCGGGGCGCCGCCAGGCCATACAGAAGCTGGGCATCGCCGGCCATCGCTGGACGCTGCAGATTTTCGCGCCCGTCACGGCGGTCAGCGCGCTGACGGAGAAGTCGCATCTGATCGGCATTGGCGGTATCGTGTTCAGCGTGCTGCTGGCCGCGCTGGCCTACGCCTTGGCCGAGAGTCGCCGTCACATCGGGCAAGCGCTGGCGCGCAGCAGCCGCATGGCTGCGGAGCTGAAGGAAAACCAGAACAATCTGCTGGCGATGGCGGAGGAGGCGCAGACCAGCCAGACCATGTTGCGCAGCACGCTCGATTCGACGGTGGACGGCATCCTGGTCGATAACTACCGCGGCGGTGTGCTGAATTCGAACCGGCGCTTCCGCCAGCTATGGAATGTGCCGGAGCAGCTGGACTGGCGCAATGATGGTGCGATTTTGCTGGCGCATATTGCGTCGCATCTGATCGATGCCAGCGAGTTCGTGAGCTGCGGCCAGACGCGCCGCGAAGACGACTGCCGCCTGCAGCTACGGCTGAAGGATGGCCGCACCATTGAACAGACCACGCGGCCCTTGCGCCTGGCGGGCGAGCCAGCGCGGCTATGGTCGTTCCGGGATGTGACGGAAGGTACGCAGATCGAGCGGCGCGAAGCCACGCGGCGCCAGTTGCTGGAATCGCTGGGCGGCGGCGCTTCGCTGGAAACGGTGCTGGAAGGCGTGGTGCAAAACGTCGAGGCGGGCAATCCCGATATGATGTGCAGCGTGATGCTGCTGGATGCGGAAGCCAAACATCTGCTGGTGGCGGCGGGGCCAAGCCTGCCGGCTTTCTTCAATGCGGCGATCCACGGCCAGCCGATCGGCTACGGCAACGGCTCCTGCGGCAAGGCCGTGCAGACCAACAACCGCGTGATCGTGCAGGATATCCGGACCGATCCGCTGTGGGCGCCGTATCGCGAACTGGCTCTGCGTGCGGGCCTTGGCTCGTGCTGGACGGAGCCTATCCGCAATGCCGCCGGTGCGGTGCTCGGCACCTTCGCCATCTACCATCGTGAACCGCACAGCCCAAGCGTGGCGCACATCGCGCAGATAGAACAGGCGGCCCAGCTGGCAGGCATCGCCATCGAACGCACCCAGGCGGCGCAAGCCCTGCGCGCGGGCGAGGCGCGCTTCCGCAGCCTGTATGACAATGCGCCTGTGGCGCTGTGGGAGCAGGACTGGTCGGCGGTGCGCCAGGCCCTGATCGAACTGGAGACGTCGGGCGTGGAAGACGTGCAGACCTGGCTGCACAACAATCCCAGCCAGCTGGAACGCCTGGCAGCGCTGGTGCGCATCACCGACGTCAATGCCGCAGCGCTGGCGCAGGTAGGGGCAGTGGCGGGCAAGAAGGATGTGTCCAGTCTCACGCTGGCGCAGATCTGCAATTCCATGGCCTGCTTCGCGCGCACGCTGGGGGCGCTGTCGAAAGGCGCGCACCTGTTTGTGTGCGAGAGCAGCTATCTGCGGCTGGACGGGGTATCGCGCCAGAACGAACTGACTTTGCTGGTGATGCCCGGACATGAACACAGCCTGGATTTCGTGATTGTGTCGACGGTCGATATCACGGAGCGCAAGCGGGCCAATGAAGAGTTGCTGGTGCTGGCCACCACCGACTTCCTGACCGGACTGCCCAACCGGCGCGAATTCATGTCGCGCCTGGACGCTGAACATAACCGCCTGCAGCGCGATGTGGGCGGACGCGCCGCCGTGCTGATGCTGGACATCGACCACTTCAAGGATGTCAATGACGAATACGGCCATCCCGTAGGCGACGCGGTGCTGCGCCATCTCTCCGCCTTGATGCGCGACAGCCAGCGCAAGATCGACGTGCTGGGCCGGGTCGGCGGCGAAGAGTTTGCGGCCTTGCTGCCGGGCGCCGATCTCGATGCGGCGCATGCTTTCGCCGAGCGCCTGCGCCAGCGCATCGCCGATACCCCGCTGCTGCTGGAGGGGCACAGTTTTTCGGTGACGGTGAGTGTCGGGATTGCGGCGCTGGCGCCGGATGATGCGAGCGGAGATGCTGCGCTGGTTCGCGCCGACAAGGCTTTGTACAGCGCGAAACGCAGCGGAAGGAACAGGGTAATGGTGTAGGGCGGATCATTGATCCGCCGCGTGATTAGGCCGCATGCTCCAGCATCAGTGCCTTGCGCTTATTGCGGCGAACGATCCACCACACAATCCCGACCGGGATCAGCAGCGGCAGAGTGAAGGGAGCGATGATCGCCGCCAGGATCACGGCCAGCAGGGCCATACCGAATACCATCATGATGCCCAGACCGGCAAACACGGCGCCGACGATCACGGCAGCGAAGGTCATGGCGACGCCTGCGATGATCATGCCGCCGCCCGCGAACAAGAGGCCGAGGAAGGCGCCCAGTGGACCATCGAAGTCCTCATCGCCAATGGTGACGAGCGTATCCGGAGTGCCAACTATCGAAACCCAGGCAACCATAGCCAGAATGACGATGGCGGTGAAGGCGAGCAGCTTTTTCATCATATTCCCCAAGTGTTGTTTGGTATGGCTCCACTTTAGGACTGGGACGAATGCGGAACCATCGGCATGCGATGAAATGCCGTTTTTCAAGGACGAATGGAATGGAAGAGCAAGTGGCTTGAAATTGAAGGAGTCTTTCCTATACTGAATATCCGATCTCGCGCATGGAGGGCAATATGGCATGGCAAGAAACGATCGGAGGTCAACCGCTACCTCTGAGTACATCAGGAGGAGGCCCCAAGGGCCCACCATCGGCACCACCTACCATTCCGCCCATAATCATTAATCCGTTCAAATACTACTCGCCGGAACCGGCCATCGACCCGCGCATCACGCCGCTGGGCCCCCCGGTAATCCCGCCGCGCCAACCCGCGATGTCATTGATGTAATTCTGGGGTCAGGCGCCAAATGCGACATGAGCTCGCCTTGCAAGCGGGTTCATGTCGCATTTCGCGCCTGACCCCAATTGCTTTATTATGCGGGCCATGGAAAATTTTGACGATGAAGTAGCGCTGATCCAGGAAGACCGCGTCTGGCAGGGCAATGGCTGGACCGCGCGGGTGATCAAGAATGAAGACGACGATGGCTGGGCCGTCGCCATGTTCCAGGACGGCGAGCCGGAACCGGCCCTGGTCGGCCCCTGGACCATGGGGCGCGATAAAAAGAATCCCAAGCCGCTGGATATCAACGCCTTCAATACCCTGGTCAAAACGGCAAGCGAAGTGCTGCGCCGCCACGAGCAGCAGCTGCACGCCCAGCTGCACAAGTCTCTGCGTGTGGGCGAGCTGACCGTGAAGCTGGATATCGATCCGGATGAGGACAATCCCACCGCCACCCTGAGTGCCGTGGATGCTTTCGGCGAAGAAGTCGCCAGCGTGCGCGTGCGCCCCGATTTCAAACTGACCACGTCCAGCGCCTCGGCCTGGATCGAAGGCGGTTTCGCGAAGCCCTGAGCTGTTGCATTTGCGCTTCCGGGCTGGCCTCGGGAGAGGCAGCCTGCTATATTTCCCGGACGCATGAAAACTAGGGAAAATATGGAAAGCCGTCTTAGCCGCCTGGAAGCCGTCCAGGCGATTCTGCTGGAAATCGGCCAGCTCTCAAGCAGCTGCACCGATATCGCCGTCTTCCTGCAATCCGTGCACGCTGCTMTTGGCCGCATCATGTACGCCGCGAACTTCTACGTGGCGCTGTGCGACCGTGAGGCGGAAGGCAATGCGGTCCGCTTTGTCTACTTCGTCGACGAGGTGGACGACCATCCCTACCGCGACCAGCTGGTGCAGCTGGCATCGCCCGATGAATCCCCGACTGCCTGGGTGATCCTGAACCGCAAGCGCCTCGTCATGACCGCCGCCGACCAGTTGGCGCGCGGCGAGGAGGACTTCGGCGTGGGCACCGTGGCCGAGCACTGGATGGGCTGTCCGCTGCTGGATCAGAATCACGAGATCCTCGGCGCCATGGTGATCCAGAGTTACGACAAGCAGCATACCTACAGTGACGAAGACCAGGCGCTGTTCGCCCAGATTGCCAACCATGTGTCGAGCGCCTTGCAGGGCCTGCAAAGCATGGACCGCCTGGAGCGTGCCGTGCACGAGCGCACGCTGGAGCTGGAACGTGAAGTGGCGGAGCGCAGCAAGGCCGAGGCCATGCAGCGCGCGCTGTACGAGATCGCCAGTCTGTCGGCGTCCGCCTCCACCGAATCCGATGCGGGTGTGCTGTATGCGCGCCTGCATGAAATCATCAGTGAGCTGATCGTCGCGCGCAACTTCCTGATTGCGCTGTACCACCCGAAATCGGGCGAGATCAGCATCCCTTATTTCGTCGACGAGAAAGATACGGAAGCGCCGCTCAAGCGCTTTGAATTCGGCAAGGGTATGAGCTCCTACGTGCTGCGCCACCGCGCGCCGCAATTGCTGGACGCGGAGAGTTTCGGCGCCTTGCTGTCCAGTGGCCAGATCCACGAGCCGCTCGGTGACCTGGGCATCGCCAGCTGGATCGGCGCGCCAATGCTGGTGGGCGAAAAGGCCTACGGCGTGATCATCGCGCAAAGCTACGACAGTTCTGTGATCTATACCCAGTCCGATCTCGATGTATTGGCCTTCGTGGCTAATCACACCGCTGCTGCCATCGCGCGCACTGCCGCTGACCGGGCGATCCGCCGCGCCAAGACTGAACTGGAAGAACAGAACGAGGCGCTGGCCTCGGCCCTGCATCAACTGCAGGAAGCACAGTCTGAACTGGTGCGCCAGGAGAAGCTTGCGTCACTGGGCCGCCTGGTAGCCGGCGTGGCGCACGAGATCAATACACCGCTCGGCATTTGCGTGACGGCGACTTCGCACCTGGTCGAGGAACTGCGCCTGACGCGCAAGGATTTGTCGGAAGGCGTGCTGGATGAAGATGGCCTGAATTCCTTCTTCGATACGATAGACCAGTCGCTGAAGATCATGACCACCAACACCCAGCGCGCAGCGGCGTTGGTGCGCAGCTTCAAGCAGGTGGCGGTGGACCAGTCTTCCGATAACATCCGCCACTTCAACCTGCGCAAATATCTGGATGAAGTATTGCTGTCGCTGCAGCCCAAGTTGAAGGGCAAGCCGATTGAAGTGAATGTGGACTGTCCGTCCGATATCGCGATGGAGAGCTTCCCGGGCGCCGTTTCCCAGATCGTGACGAATATGGTGGTGAATTCGCTGGTGCACGGCTTCGGCGAAGGCCAGCAAGGCACGATTCGCATCAGCGGCAAGCTCGATGGCGATCACGTGGTGTTCGATTACAGCGATGACGGAGTCGGCATGGACCAGTCGACGCTGAGCCAGTTGTTCGATCCCTTCTTCACCACAAAGCGCGGCTCCGGCGGCAGCGGCCTTGGTGCGCACATCCTCTACAACCTGGTGACGGGACCCTTGGGCGGCACGGTGAAAGTGGTCAGCTCACCCGGCATGGGCCTGCACTACCACCTGCGCTTTCCGCGCGATCAGCGTAAGGCAGCCTAAGGAAGAAGCGACCGCATCAGAGTGAAAATAAAACCGGCCCGGAGCCGGTTTTGTTTTACTACTAATATTGACGTATGGTAACTTATATGTAATATTGCCAAGTATTACTATTTGGGAAATACCTACTGTCATTATGCAAAGACTCGCTTTGAAGCGCACGGTTCTCGCCGTGTTGATCGGTACGCTGTCGACGCAAGCCGCCTACGCACAGGAATCAGCCAACGCGGGCGCCTCGGGCGACGACCCTTGTGCCCAGAATACCGGCCAGGTTGCCGGTGCGCTGATCGGCGCAGTGCTGGGGGGACTGCTGGGCAATCAGGTTGGTAAAGGAAAAGGGCGCAAGCTGGCCACGGTCGCCGGTGCGCTGGGCGGCTTGGCATTGGGCAATTACATTGGTTCAGAGATGGACCGCCGCAAGTGCGAGCTTTCCAAAATCGCGCGCAGGAACGACCTTGCCGTATCGATTACGGACATCACTTCCGACCCAAGCAATCAGGGAAAGTCGGATGGCCGCGTCGGCATGTCGATGGCTATCCAGGATCGCACTCCCGAAAGCGCCTCGGATTCCGGCGGAGAGAGCATCGGCAATGCGGCGTACAGCAGCCAGTTCGAGAGCGGTTCGGACCAATTGAGCCAGAAGGCCGATAGTTATTTCCGCGAATTTGCTGCCCAGTATTCGAAACCGTTCCGCAACGATGCGGTCGGCCCTCAGGCCAGCGCGGAAGAAGCACAAGCCGTGCAGGGTTTGCGCCAGCGCCGAGTGCTCGTGATCGGCAATACGGACGATACCGGCAGCTCGCAATTGAATGCTGACTTGTCGGAGAGCCGGGCCCGTAATGTTGCCCGGCTGTTTGCGGAGGCAGGTTTGCCGGCATCGCAAATCTACTTTCAAGGTGCCGGCGAGACTCAGCCGATTGCCGATAACCGCACGGAAGACGGACGTGCTCATAACCGCCGGGTGGAAATCGTTGACCTGAGCGATGAACTCGAGTTTCAGAAATATCTGGCGTCGCGCACCACCAATGTGCAGTTCTATCGCAATGCACACCGCGCCGCACCAGCGTCAGCTCTGCCCGCGCTTGCTACCGCGCCGGCTGGCGTAACGCCGGCAGCGGTGCTTGCCGACGCGGGCAAGGCCAAGCCGGGGCGCTCTGCTTCGCCGGCTCGTACGCCGGTGCAGCCCCGTCCCGTGACGGCAGCACAGGCATCTGGTGTTGCGCAGCCGAATAA
>NZ_JBFRDW010000003.1:0-32256 GCF_052113985.1 Pseudoduganella sp. RAF53_2
ACGACTGGACGCCGGACGGTAAAGGCTTCGTGTCCACCAGCGCCAAAGGCAATGGCGATAACAATTGGTGGGTAGCCAAGCTGACCTACGTGGATGCGGCCACCGGCGCGCTGCGCGTGATCGCCTCGCCGGGCACGCAGCTGAACATGCCGCGCGTGTCGGCCGACGGCAAGACCGTGGCCTACATCGGCGGCTTGATGAGCGACTTCGGCGTGGTGGGCGGCGATATCTGGACGGTGCCGCTGGCTGGCGGCGAACCGGTCAATCTCACGCCTGGCTTCAAGGGCACGTTCAACGGCATCGCATGGCGCGGCAATCAGCTGGTAGGCAGCGCGCTGCTGGGCGACCAGACGGCGCTGGTGTCGATTGACGCCAAATCGGGCAAAGCCGAACAGCGCTGGTCCGCTGCCGTGAGCTCGATGGGTTCGGATGGCCGTTTCTCCTTCAGCGCCGACGGCAGCAAGGCTGCGGCGGCGCAGGAGGACTTCGAACATGGCCCGCGCCTGGTGGCTGGTCCTGTGGCCAGGCTGCAAACCATCACGCATGACAACGAAGGCTTTGCGCCGCAAGTCTCCGTGCGCAATGTGAGCTGGCAGAACGAAGGCTTCAGCGTGCAGGGCTGGCTGATCGGCCCGCGCAATGTGGATGCGAGCAAGAAGTATCCAATGATCGTGCAAGTGCACGGCGGTCCGTCGTCGGCCGTGTCGCCGCGCTATGTGTCGGCGGGCGAGTATGGCAACCCGACGGCGCGCTTGCTGATTGAAGCGGGCTACTTCGTGTTCATGCCGAATCCACGCGGTTCCTACGGCCAGGGCCAGGAATTCACCCGCGCCAACCGCCGCGATTTCGGTGGTGGCGACTTGCGCGATATTCTGGCTGGCGTCGATGCGGCCGCTCGGGTGGCGCCAATCGATGTCAATCGCCTGGGCCTGATGGGCCATTCCTACGGCGGCTTCATGACCATGTGGGGCGTGACGCACAGCCAACGCTTCAAGGCCGCCGTGGCCAGCGCAGGTATCGCAAACTGGATCAGCTACTACGGCCAGAATGGTATCGATCAGTGGATGGTGCCGTTCTTCGGCGCCACCGCTTATGACGATCCAGCCGTCTATCGCGCTGCCTCGCCGATCGAATCGATCAAGTCGGCCAGGACGCCGACCCTGGTGATTGTTGGCGAGCGCGATGTGGAATGCCCGCCGGCGCAGTCGATGGAGTTCTGGCATGGCCTGCGCGCGATGAACGTGCCGTCCTCGCTGGTGATCTACGAAGGCGAGGGGCACTCGATGAAAAAACCTGAGCACCTGCGCGATATGCGCCAGCGCACGATCAGCTGGTTCAATCGATACCTGGGAAGTTAAGGCATGCGGGTTCGGGTAAAGCTGATGCTGGCCTTGCTGTTCACCGGGCTGGCAGCGGTGGCAATGGTGGGCGGGCTGGCGTATGTGTCGGTCAATTACAAGGTCGATGCCATCCGCCGCGATCAGGCGGCAGAGCACTTCCACCATTTCATGACGGCTTACCTGGCCAAGTACGGCGACTGGCAGACCGCCAACGCCAACGAATCCTTCGACAGCTTCGTGCGCCGCACCGCTGGCGAGCAGGGCGATCTGGCGCCTCTGCCGCCGGATCGCACAGGCCAGCGAGCGGCCTTGCAGCGCGCAGGCGCCGCCGCCGGTCCCGACGCCGACTCACCGCGCAACGGCCCGCCGGAACTGCGTCCCCACCTGGACGGCCGGCCGGACGACGCACCGCCGAATGGGCTGCGCCGGCTCGGCGGCCCACCAGACGATGCTCCCCCACACGATGGTCCGCCCCGCTTGCGCCCGACGCTGGACGGCCCTCCCGAGGATGGCCCCTCTCGCGATGGCCCGCGTGGTTTGCGCCCGATGCTGGACGGCCCACCCGAGAATGGCGCTCTTCGCGATGGCCCACCGGGGCCGCGCCCGCCGCCGCCGGACGGACCGCCGGGCCGTGGCTTTCGGCCGCCTGGTGGTCCTCCCGGCGAACCGCGCTTCCGCTTCGTCCTGGCTGATGCTGACTATCGTGTACTGCTCGGCGGCGGCCAATTCCATCCCGGCGAACTGCTGCCTGAGAAGCTGCGTCTGACCTCCCGTCCCATCCTGGTGGATGGCCGCGCCGTCGCGCACATGTCCACTGAAGGCGTGCTGACGCCCACGCGCCAGGAGCAGGAGTACCTGGACGCGATGAAGTCCTCCCTGCTGGCAGGCGTCGCCGCCGCAGCCGTGCTGGCGCTGGTCCTCGGCTGGACGCTCAGCCGGAGCCAGACGCGCAGTGTGCGCAGCCTCACGCGGGCCGTGCGCCTGATGCACAAGGGAGAACTGCGTCAACAGGTGCCCGTGCGCGGCAAGGACGAAGTGGCCCAGCTGGCAGGCGCCTTCAATGAAATGAGCGAGCAGCTGGCGCAGAAACACGAAGAGCTGGAAGCGTCGCATCAGACCATCCTGCAGCAGGCGGAGCAACTGCGCGAGTTGAGTATCCGCGACGCCTTGACCCAGCTGTACAACCGCCGCCACTTCGACGAGCAAGCGACGACCTTGTTCAACCAGGCCGTGCGCCACAAGCGTCCGCTGACGCTGGTGATCTGCGATATCGACCACTTCAAGAAAATCAACGACAAATATTCGCACGCGATTGGCGACTCCGTGCTGCGCCAGGTTGGTAGCATCCTGCGCAATCACATGCGCCTGTCCGATCTGGTGGCACGTTACGGCGGCGAAGAATTCGTGATGGCTTTTCCGGAAACGCCCGGCACACAAGCTGCAGCATTATGCGACAAGCTGCGCAGCCTGATCGAGAATTTCGACTGGCATGAAGTGCACCCGGAACTGAAGGTCACCATGAGCATGGGCGTGTGCGCCGATATCGCCGCCGGCACCGCCGAAGCCATGCTGCAAAAAGCGGACGCGCTGCTCTATCGCGCCAAGGAATCCGGCCGGAACCGCGTCTGCTGCGCGTGATAGTATTTATGCATGAACGGTCCAGACCCATCGAACAAGCACCCGATGGCGGGCTTCCCGCAGGTGTGCTTCATCAGGAATACCGTCACCAATCCGAACATCGTCATTGGTGACTACACCTATTACGACGATCCGGATGACTCCGAGAACTTCGAACGTAATGTGCTGTATCACTTCCCCTTCATCGGCGACAAGCTGGTGATCGGGAAGTTCTGCGCGATCGCGCGCGGCGTGAAGTTCATCATGAACGGCGCCAATCACAAGACCGCCGGCGTATCGACCTATCCTTTCTTCATTTTCGGGAACGGCTGGGAAAAGGCTATGCCGCAACCGGGCGAGTTACCGTACAAGGGCGATACCGTCATCGGCAACGATGTGTGGATCGGCTATGACTGCCTGATCATGCCGGGCGTGAAAGTCGGTAACGGCGCCATCATCTCATCGCGCTCGGTTGTCGTGTCCGACGTCACACCCTATTCGATCGTCGGCGGCAATCCCGCCAGGCAGATCAAGGAGCGCTTCGCTCCGGACGTTGTTGCAGAACTGGAGGCCATCGCCTGGTGGGATTGGCCAATCGAAAAGATCACCCAACATCTGAGCGCCATCACGGCAGGCGAGATTAGCGCACTCAAACTTTAACCGAAGAGGATTTCAGCATGAGCGATTCGCCGGAACAGCTTGGGCAGGACATTTTTGGTGAAATTTCGCTCGCGGCCGCGGACGCCAAACGCTGGGCGAGACAAAACTATTTTTGTGCTTACTTCATCTCAGGCGTCATCGTCGTGGCCAGCATTACTGCAGGCCTGACGGTTGGTCTTGACGAATTGCCCAAGTGGACCCGTGCTGCGCTTGCCTCCTTGCCTGCGGTGATGCTCACCGCGAGCACTGTTTTCAGGTTCGAGCAGAAGTCAGCCTGGTTCTGGARGAAGTCCAAGGCGCTTGAGGCGCTGGTCCGGCGTCTGAAGTATGAATCCGTCGCACCTCATGAAGCAAGCCAGCTGTTTAGCCAGATTGAGGAGTCGATGGAAAAGGACTGGGTATCGTTCGGGACCGTTGGCAAAGCAAACAGTTAAATCGGCGACAGCCCATATGCGGCGCGGGCGCGGTTGCAATCGGGAGTGCCTTCGTTGAATTCGCGGCAGGTGCTGGAGCGTTGGGCGTAGATTTCGCAGCCGACGCAATCGCCCACTTCGCCGGTCAGCGCGACACAGCGCGAAGGAGCGGTGTCGGTGCCGCGCATGGCGACATGGTAGGGTGTGACGGGGATCGTCAAGTGCTGAGGGACGGAGCCACCGGGATGCGCGTCGCTTTCGCCCCAATAGAACGATACGCGGAATAGGGCGCAGCACGCGCCGCAGCCCTGGCAATGTGACATGCGGCTAATGATAGCAGGAGGATGCATGAGGGAGTCGCTCGATTCTGCCGCTACCGCAGCGCTGCTGCCGTTTCCTGCGCTCGTTTCAGCACTGCGGCGGGCGGTCGATGAGCTGGCGCGCGGTGTGATTGCCTGTCCGGCGCGGCAGGTGCAGCCGCTGCGCGCGGGCGGCATGTTGCTGTCGATGATTGCAACGGCGCCGGATATCGCTGTCCACAAACTCGTTTCCGTCGTACCGGATAATCCTGAGCGTGGATTGCCGACGATTGCCGGGCAGCTCAGCGTGGTCGATGCTGCCGATGGCGGTATCCGGCTGATTCTGGATGGCGCTACGGTGACCGAGCGGCGCACGGCGGCGTTGTCCATGCTGGGCATTGAAACGCTGCTGGGCCATGCACCGCGCCGCGTGCTGCTGGTTGGGACGGGCGTGCAGGCGCTGAGCCATGCGAAGGCACTGGCCGCGTTGTATCCGGCTGTCACAATCGATGTGGCAGGGCGCAATGCAGCCTCCCTGGAGCGTTTCTGCATGGAGCTGGATGTTTTGCTGCCGGGCGCGGGTGGACCACGTTATGCGGCGGCGGATCTTTGCGCGGTGGACGAGGCAGTCGATGTCGTGATTACGGCGACAACGAGCGCGCAGCCGGTTTATTCCTTGCCCGCGCGGGCGGGACGCTTGCTGATTGCTGTCGGGTCGTTCAAGCCTTCAGCGGCGGAGATAGGCGCGGAGACGGTACGCGCCAGCCGGGTATTTGTGGATGATCTGCACGGCGCCCGGCACGAAGCGGGGGACCTGCTGCAGGCGGGCGTGGATTGGGAGCGCGTGCAGGGCCTGAGCGCGGCGCTGACTGGGCCGCCGCTGGCTACGGCGGAGCCGGTGCTGCTCAAGACGGTTGGATGCGCGGCCTGGGATCTGGCGGCCGCGCGTGTGGCGCTGTCGATGCGCGGCGCCGGTTAAGGCTGGACGTTGCGGATGATCGCTTCGCTGTGCACGATGATTTTGTCGGCGTCGGCCTGCAGCAGCTGGATGCGGCGCTGAACCAGCGGCCAGCCTGGCCAGCCAGGGACGGACCAGCCAGCGGACGTTGCAGCCGCGGCGCCGCCCGCCGCGCCAGCTGGGACGCTGGCCAAAGCGCTGGCCGAGGTGGCGGCTGTTGCGTGGCCCGCTTTGGCGGTGGCCGCCGACGTCGCGCTTGGAGATGCTGACGGAGCGACTGTTGATGCCGAGATGCCATTGTGGCGGGCGAGGGCGACGGTCAGGGTTTGGTAGACCTGCTCGTGGCTTTGCTCCAGCATGGCGTTCACCTCACCCGCCGGAATATCCCGCACATGCCGGCGCAGAATCGCGCGCAAGGCCGCGACGTGGGCGACGAGCAGATAATTCTGCACGATGAACAAATTAATATCCTCAGCCGCGCGCTGCTTGCTGGCCGGTTCGTCGAGCATGCGCACCAGCGCCGCGCTGAGCGCCGCCAGCGCGTCCATCAGGCGCTTGCGCTGGATGCGGTAGATGAAATCGTTGCGATGCTTCCCCTGCAGCAGATCGAAGCTGGCTTCCATATAGCGCAGGTTCACGTCCAGCACATCGCGGATCAGACGTGGCAGGGATTGATACTCCCAGCTCGCCAGCACGAAGCTGAAGGCCGTCGCGATCGCCGCGCCGATAAAGGTATCGACCAGGCGCTCGTAAATCATGCCGCCGCCGGGCGAGATGATGTACATCCACAGCAGAATCATCACACTGACCGCAATCGCCGCATAGCGGTAGCGCAGATAGGTAAAGGTGAAGGTCGCCACCGTGGCGGCGATCAGCACCGCCAGCAGCACCGGCGCGTAATTGAAGAACTTCAGCACAATGGCTGTGATGATGCAGCCGATCACCGTGCCGACAATGCGGTCGCTGCGGCGCTGTTTAGTCATGCTGAAGCTGGGCTTCAGAATAATCACGATAGTCAGAATGATCCAGTAGCTATGCGCTTGATATGGCAGCATGGCTGCAATTGCCAGCCCCGCCGCGATCGCCATCGATACGCGCAGCGAGAAGCGGAAGATCGGCGAGTCCCAGCGGAAGTGCGACAGCATCAGGTCCAGCTCATACTTCTGCTGCGACAGGAAGGGCTGCAAGTCCATGTCCGCCCAATACGGCGTATTGCCCATGTCCTTTTGTGAAGCGGCATGCAAATCCGCGATCATGGTGGCGATTGCGCGCACCTTGTTGCGCTGGGCGCGCAGCACAGCCAGCGCTTCCTGGCGCGGCTTGCCCGCATCGACTTCCGTTTGCAGCTCGGCGATCTGCCGATCCAGCGCGTTGAACTCCGGCGTGTAATCGATCTCGCTGAACGAGGCGCGCTTGCGCGTGACGGCAAAGGCCACCGACTCGATATCGCGCGCCGCCTTGTAGGCCAGATCGTGCAGGGTTTTCAGCGACGGCGAATCGACCAGATGATTGCGCAGCAGCGCATAGTCCGTGTGCGTGGACAGGATCTGCTCGTACAGATCCAGCATGCAGACGTGGATCTGCACCACGATCGCGTCCTTGCGATTCTGGTGCGAACGCAGGATCAGATCGCGCGATGCCTGCTGGCGATCGGCCAGCAAAGCCTGATGGCGTACCAGCTTGTTGAACTGCTCGGTGAGGTTGTAGCGCGTGTCGTAGAAATCGGCCTTGATGTCGATATAGGCCGCCAGCTCGAACAGCGCCTCGGCCAGCACCTGCTGCTTGATGCGGTGGCGCAGCGTCCAGGCCACGCCCATTGCATACGCCAGATAAGCCAGCGCACCAAGCAGGAACAGGCCTGCGTGCGCAAAGGACTGCAAAGGCGTGAGCGTCTGCTCGATCGACATCGTCATGATGAACAGCGTCGCCAGTTGCAGCGGCATCGACTTCTTGCCGTAGACGACCATCATGCTGGCGAAGAAACTCACCGCCACCAGCAGGGCCATCAAAGGCCAGAAATAGGGGCCGAACAGGCTGATGACCAGGGTGACGGTCGTGCAGAGCAGGACCGACGCCATCATCTCGTTGAACTTGTGGCGCAGAGGACCGGGCATGTCCATCAGCGCCGTGCACAGCGCGCCGATGCCGACCGACATGGCGATGTGCACGTCGAAGGCCCACAGCGTCAGCCCGATAATGCCCACCAGGCCAGCGCCGAAGCGCAGGCCCAGGTGGAAGTAGTGGCTGTAGAAGAAAGTGCGGAGGTTTAGCGCGTAGTGCATGGCCCCGTCTTACACAATCGACAGCACCGGATAACGGCGCCATTCTGGCTCCGCGTGGCGCTTGCAATTGTGGAAGATGAAGTGGAGCACGGCTTCCTGATTGGACAGCAGCGCAGGATTGGCTTCTTTCCACGCTTCGAACTTCGCCTTCAGTTCAGGCTCGCTTTGCAGCATTTCCAGCGCCAGGTCTTCAAACACGTAGTCGGAGATGGCTTCCTTCTTCTCCAGCACCGAATTGAAGAAGCCCCAGCGGAAGAAGCTGTCGTGCGCCTGCGGTTCCAGGGTTTCGATGGCGTAGCGCGCGTTGTCCTGATCCAGCGACACGTGCCAGTCGCCCACGTTCAGATTGAAGCTGCCTTCGCGCTTCTCGACCTGCACCACGTCATGGAACATATGGCCTTCGTAAGCGTGAATGCGTGGTTGCGCCTCGGCGATGTGGTAATACTGGGCATGCACTGTGGTCGGCGATTCGATGCGGGTCATCTCAACGCCATTCCATTGCAGGCGCTCGATCACTTCGCGCCAGGCCTGCGGAATCACATAGGCTTTCGGCGCCTTGATGACGGTGTCGGCCTTGAAGTGGGTGAACCAGTTGATGTCGCGCGCCCATGGCTTGCTGCGGTCGTAGGACAGGCGGATGTAGTCGCCGATCACGCTCGGATGGCGCTTCGCTTCATAGCCCTTGAAGTGGAACTTGGCCGGGTTGGCTTCATCCATGGACCAGGTCACAGCCCATTCCTTCTGCTTGCGCTGCGCAGCTTTGGCGGCGGCGCGCAGGCCTTTGATTTCTTCGGCGTTGGCGATGGTGTAAGCCAGCGTCACTTCCACCAGGGCGCGCATGGAATCGTAGCGATCCTTGAAGGGCTTCAGCATATGCGTCTCCGGCATGAAGCCGATGATGTTGTGCAGGGCGGTGAAGCCGGTGGAGAAGCGCGGCACTTCGAGGAAGTCGGCGATGCCGTCGTCCGGCGTATCCTGCACCGGATTCACGTAAGGGCAGGTCGGCCAGCCGGCGGCTTCCATGTCCTTGTACATCTGCGGCAGCATCTTCTCGCGCAGGTATGGACCGAGGCCCGAGCCCAGCTTGTCCGGCTGGGTGTGGATCAGGGTCATGGTGTAGGTGTAGTCGGCGCCGTTGGAGGTGTGGGTATCGACCATCACATCCGGGTCCCAGGCCGTAATCAGCTTGTTGAAGAACTGCGCATTCAGCGTGTCGCACTTGATGAAGTCGCGGTTCAGGTCCAGGTGGCGGCTGTTGCCGCGGAAGCCGAATTGTTCCGGGCCTTCCTGATTCGGACGCGAAGTGTTGGCGCGGTTCAGGCAGCCGTCCACGTTATAGATCGGGACAAACAGCAGCACCGTCTTGCCCAGCTTTGCCAGGCGCTCCGGCTGGAAGCACAGGTCGCGCACCATTGCCATGCAGGCGTCGATGCCTTCCGGCTCGCCGGGGTGGATACCGTTATTGTTGAAGAAGACCGTGCGGCCTTCGCGCTTGATCTGTTCGCGGTCGAACACCCCATCCGCGCTGACGATGCCAACGTGGATGGGAATGCCCGCGTCCGAGACGGCGGCCTGCTCGAACTTCAGAATGTTGGGGAAGCGTCGCGCCAGTTCTTCGTAGAAGGCGATGCATTCGGTCCACAGCGTGGTCTGGTTCTGGTTGCCTTTTTCGTAAGGCGTGAGCAATTCTGGCATGGCGTCTGGATCTCAGAGTTGGGCGGGAAGCGCGCCGGGTAGGCGCGCTCGGATTTTACCATCAGCCCTTCGGTGCGTTTGCCTCGACCCAGTTGGCGAAAGCGGCGGCCCACTTCTTCAGCGTTTCCTTGGTCTGGTCATTGGTGACGTGGCCGTCCGGGCCGAGCAGGCTGGTGCCGTTGCCGATGTAGACCTCCGGGCCGGGCATGGTCGGCGCATTCAGCGTGACCATGCTCTGGCGCACCTGCATATTGGCCGCGAAGCCGCCCACTGCGCCGATGGAGGCGGACACCACGCCGGTTGGCTTGCCGGCCCAGATGCTCTTGCCCCATGGGCGGGAACCGACGTCGATGGCGTTTTTCAGCGTGCCGGGAATGCCGCGGTTGTACTCCGGCGTGAAGAACACCACGCCGTCCATGGCGCGCAGCTTGTCGCGGAAGGCGGTCCAGGCAGCCGGCGGCGTGTTGGCATCGTCCAGGTCCTGGTTGTAGTGCGGCAGTTCGCCGATGTCGACGAATTCGAACTGCAGCGACGCCGGCGCTTGCGCCACCAGTTCGTTGGCGAATTTGCGGTTCAGGGAGTCCTTGCGCAGGCTGCCTACGATGAGGGCCACTTTCTTGGTCATGATAGCTCCACGGTTGTCAGGGGTGATGAAGAAAAAACAATGTACATCATGCCGGCAAAACGTGCTCGTTTTGCTGCAGTTCCTCGTAAAGGTACTGGCTGAGCGCCTTGATCCTTGCCACATTGCGCAGGTCGCGATGGGTGAGTACCCACAGCTGGGTATGGAAGAGCGGGTCCGGCTCGGCCAGGCGCTCCAGCGTGCGCTCGCGGTCGGCCAGCAGGCAAAGCAGGGGCGATACGCCCATGCCGTGACGGGCGGCGTCCACCATCGTGATCAGGCTATCGGCGCGCACCGCATACTGCTGCGGCGGCACGTGCCGGGCCAGCCATTGCGCCATCGCCAGGTGGGACAGCGATTCGTCGGGCGCGACCCAGCGGTGGGCGGGCCAGTCGTCCTGCGCGATGCCCAGACGCTGGGCGCTGCGCAGGTAGGCGTGGGAGGCGTAGAAGGCCGTCGCCAGCACGCCCGCTTTGCGGCCCACGAGATTCGCGGGCGGCGTATTGGACGGGCGCACGGCGATGTCGGCTTCGCGCTGGGTCAGGTTCAGGAAGCTGTTGTTGACCACCAGCTGAAGTTGCACTGCCGGATGCAGCTCCTGGAAGCGGTGCAGGATGGGCATCAGCAGGCCATGGGCCAGCGTGTCCGTGGTAGTGAGGCGGATCGGTCCGCGCAGCTCTTCATCCAGGCCGCCCAGTTCGCGCTGGGCGGAGCCGATTTCCGCTTCGATGGGGCCGAGGCGGGCGCTCAGCGTTTCGCCGGCGGCGGTCATCACATAGCCGGATTGCAGGCGCTCGAACAGGCGCACGCCCAGCGCCTGTTCAAGGCTGTCCAGGCGGCGCAGCACCGTCGAATGATTCACGCCCAGTTCGCGCGCCGCGCCCGCGATGGTGCCCGCCCGCGCGACGGCGGCGAAATGGCGCAGATCTTCCCAGTCCAGATTATGCATATTTGCTTAACCGTTCCGCTAATTTTGAGAATTTTAATGCGTTTTTGCGGCGGCTACACTGGCTGCATGAAAACACTACACACTGCCAACACGCCCAACGGGCAAAAGATCACCATCGCGCTGCAAGAGCTGGACATGCCGCACGAGGTGGTATTCGTGGACCTTAACGCTGGCGAGCAGCATCGGCCGCCGTTCAGCGAGATGAGTCCAAACCACAAGATTCCTCTGCTTGTGGAGGAGGACGGCCGGCCGGTTTTCGAGTCCGGCGCGATCCTGATTCACCTTGCGGACCATGCCGGCCTCGCCGATTGCGCGGGACGGCTGCTGCCCGCAGGCGGCGATGCGCGCAGCGAAGTGCTGCAATGGCTGTTCCTGCAGATGGCGAGTATTGGTCCGATGCTGGGCCAGCTCTGGTTCTTCCGTCATGGTGCGAAGGAGCGCAACGAGATGGCGCTGGAGCGCTATGGACGCGAGGCGCGGCGGCTGTACGGCGTGTACGAAGAGCGCTTGCGCGAACAGCCGTGGGTGGCTGCCGGCCAGTATTCGATCGCCGATATCGCGGCCTTCACCTGGCTGCGTTCGCACCATGAGCTGGGGATTTCGATGAGCGATTACCCGGCAGTAGCGGAATGGCTGGCGCGCATCGAAGCGCGTCCCGCCGTGCAGCGCGGACTCGCCGCCGCCATTCCACCAGCGCGGGCGGATGCCGCGTAATGGCCTGGCTGCTGTTGCTGGCCGCGGCACTGGTCGACATCGCCATGGCTGTCGCGCTGAAGTATGCGGAYGGCTGGACGCGGCTGTGGCCCAGCATCCTCGGCCTGCTGTTCGCCAACGGCGCCATCCTGCTGCTCACGCTCGCGCTGCGCAATCTGCCGGTCGGTACGGCGTTCGCCGTCTTCACGGGCATTGGCGCGGCGGGTGCGGCGGCGCTGGGAATTGTCTTCTACGGCGAAAGCGCGTCGCCTTTGCGGCTGGTGCTGATCGCGGTCATCGTCATGGGCATCATGGGGCTGAAGCTGGCAGAATAGCTCCTGGATAAGGAGACCATGATGACTGAACCGATTCGCGGCAGCTGCCTGTGCGGCGGCATTACCTACAAGGCCAATGGCCCGTTCTTCCGCTCCAGCCACTGCTACTGCGACAACTGCCGCAAGCAGCACGGCGCGGCGGCGGGAAGCTATGTGAACGTCGATAGCAAAGGCTTCGTGATCGAACGCGGCAAGAATCTGCTGGTGGAATTCGAATCGTCCGAATATGGACGGCGCGGCTTCTGCAAGGTATGCGGATCGTCGCTGACCTTCCGCACCACGCTGGAACCGGAGCGCATTGCGCTGGCTCTGGGCGCGATGGACACGGCCTACGACAAGCCGCTGGAACGCGAATGGTTCACCGAGCACAAGCCGGCCTGGGTGCCGGGCAAATAAAAGCCCGCCTGGCCTGGCGGGCTGCTCAGCCGTGGGGGGTTATCTGACCCGTCCGCGGAAAATTAGGTTGACGATCGCCAACAATATCACGGCGCCGAGGAAGGACACTACCAGCGACATGACGCTGAAATCGTCCGCATTGATGGTCCCCGCACCGAATAGCGGCGACAGCAGCCAGCCGCCCAGCAGGGCGCCAATGATGCCCACGACCACGTTCAGGAACATGCCCTGCTGCGCGTCGGTCTTCATGACGAGGCTGGCGAGCCAGCCGATGATGCCGCCAATAACGATCCAGATAATGAAGTTCATTGCTCACCCCCTCGGTCTTTTGGTTGACAGATCGCAGCCAGCCTATTGCCCGGCCCTGATTCCAGTGTAGGACGCGCTTCGGTAAAGGTCAGTGCGCCAGCGAACCGTTGCAGATGTGAGGCAACGAACAGATGCCGCAGCCGGGCTGGCCTAAGGTGGCAGCAAAGCGTTTATCTTGGAAAGGATTTCCCATGGACAGCAAGGACAAGGATCTGCGCCGCAAGGACGGCGACCCTCTGGACGTTGCAGAATCCCTCAGTGAGCATCCGGTCGGCACCGGACTGGGCGTGGGCACCGGCGCTGTCGCAGGCGCCGCGGCCGGCGCTCCCGGCGGCCCGATCGGCATTGCAGCCGGCGCCGCGATTGGCGCGCTGGCAGGCGGACTGGTGGGGCAGGGCGTGGCGGCTTACGTCAACCCGGCCGAAGAACGTGTCTACTGGCAGGATCACTACCGCAACGAGACTTACTTCAACCCCAACTACGACTTCGACGACTACCAGCCAGCCTATGAAGTCGGCTACACCATCCGCGGCCGCAGCGACACGCACTGGGACCAGCTGGAAGATAAGCTCGGCTCGGAATGGGATAAGGTGAAAGGCCAGTCCCGGCTGACCTGGGAACAAGCCAAAAACGCCGCCCGCGCGGCGTGGGACAAGATCGATAAAGCCTGATGGCGATGCGGCGGGTCGATGACCCGCCCTACGTAGCGCCGATCATTGATCGGCCGTTTTCTATTACTCCGCCTTGATGGCTTCGACCTGGATGGCCAGTTTGACGTCCGGGGAGAAGGCTGGGGTGGCGTAGTTCAGGCCGAAGTCGGTACGCTTGAACTCGGCGGTGGCGTCGGCGCCGCAGACTTCACGCTTCATGCGCGGGTCGACGATGCACTTGAACTTGTTGACCTTCAGGGTGACCGGCTTGGTCACGCCCAGCATGGTCAGCTCACCTTCCACGGCCACCAGCTGCTCGCCGTCGAACTTGAAGGACTTGCCCTTGTAGGTCACGGTCGGGAATTTCTCGACGTTGAACATGTCGGCCGACTTGGCGTGGGAGTTCAGCTTGTCCAGACCGAAGTCGATCGACGCTGCGTCGATGATGATGTCCATCGTGCCGGTCTTGGCCGCGCGGTCCATCTGGATGGTGCCGGAAGTCTTGTCGAACTTGCCGCGCCATACGGACAGGCCTTTGTGGTCAGCCTCGAAGCTTGGGTAGGTGTGGGTCGGGTCGATGTTGTACGTACCGGCAAAGGCAGCGGAAGCGGATACGGCCAGCAGGGCAGCGGTGAGCAGCTTGAATCGCATTACGAGTATCTCCAAAAAATTAATTACCTACGACGTGGAACTTGATCGTCACTTCATCGGCAACCATGCCGGTGTCTTTCCATTCGCCTTCGCCCACATTGAAAGCGAGACGCTTGATTGGCAGGGCGCCTTCGAATACTTGCTGGCCGCCGTCAGTCTTCACGGCGATCGGGAAGCTCACGTCCTGCACCTTGCCTTTGATGGTCAGCTTGCCCGTCACATTCAGCTTGCCCGGACCGGCCGCCTTGATGGCGCTGGACACRAAGGTCGCTTTCGGGAACTGCGCGGAATTGAACCATTCTTTCTTCGCCACTTCCTTGTTCATTTCGGCGTCGCCCAGATCGAGCGAGGCGGTGTCGATTTCAACCGAAGCCTTGGACGAATCCGGCGTGGCGGCGTTGTAGTCGATCACGATACTGGCCTTCTTGAACTTGGACTCGACCGGCACGTTCATTTGCTTGAACACTGCCGACACGCTGGTCTTGGCGGGATCGGTCTTCAGGACGGCCGCGCCAGCCACCAGCGATACCGCCAGCAGGGAAACGAGCAATGCGCTTTTCTTCATAAAAATAACTCCAACAGGTTTAGGGCAACATGCGCTTGAGCACGCTGTCGCGATCGATAAAGTGATGCTTGAGCGCGGCCAGGACGTGGGCGGCAACCGCCGCCGCCATGATCATGTTCAACCAGTAATGTACAGGTTTCAGAATTTCCTTGAGTGCAGGATCTGCGGCAAACAGGGAAGGAATCTGGAACAGGCCCAGGTATACAACGGGCACACCCGCTGCCGTGGTGTACAGATAGCCGGTAATCGGCACCGCGAAAATCAGGAAGTAGAGGAAGTAGTGCATGCCGTCGGCCGCTTTGGCCTGCAGCGCGCTCATCGAAGCCGGAYGCGCTGGCGGGCGATTCGCCTTGCGCCACAGCACGCGGATCACGGCCAGCGCGAGCACGGTGATGCCCATCCATTTATGCCAGGAGTAATACTTGAGCTTGGTTGGCGTCAGGCCCGGAATATCGGTCATCACCAGACCGAGGGTGAAAGCGGCAATGATCAGCAGAGCGGTGAGCCAGTGAATCAATATTGCTGTTTTGGTATATCGTTCCATTGCTTGAATTAGTGAAAGAAATTAGTACGCATTAGGACTAAATATACCAAAGAAACGCAAAGCTTGCCTGAGCAACGCAGAGTACGCAAAGTAACAGAGAATTGCCTTAAGAAAAAGTTAAAGGGCCGCAGGGGCCCTTTTTTAACCAACACCATAAAGCTGGTGGCTGCCACAAGGTGGCAGCCACCTTCGTTATGGTTTAGATGGCTTTCGCCAGCTGAGCGGCGATACCCACGTAGTTGGATGGCGTCATGGCCAGYAGGCCATCCTTGGCTTCCTGCGGAATCGCCAGGCCATTGATGAACTCGCGCAGCGCATCCTTGGAGATGCCTTTGCCGCGGGTCAGCTCCTTCAGCTGCTCGTACGGGTTTTCGATACCGTAGCGGCGCATCACGGTCTGCACCGGCTCGGCCAGCACTTCCCAGTTCGCGTCCAGGTCGGCTTCCAGGCGGGCCGGGTTCACTTCCAGCTTGTTCAGGCCGCGCAGGCAGCTGTCGTAAGCCAGCAGGGTGTAGCCGAAGCCCACGCCGATATTGCGCAACACGGTGGAATCGGTCAGGTCGCGCTGCATGCGGGACACCGGCAGCTTTTCGGACRGGTGCTTCAGCACGGCATTGGCCAGGCCCAGATTGCCTTCCGAGTTTTCGAAGTCGATCGGGTTGACCTTGTGCGGCATGGTGGAGGAGCCGATCTCGCCCGCCTTCAGCTTCTGCTTGAAGTAGCCCAGCGACACGTAAGTCCAGATATCGCGGTTCAGGTCCAGCAAAATAGTGTTGGCACGGGCGAACGCGTCGAACAGTTCAGCCATGTAGTCGTGCGGTTCGATCTGGATGGTGTACGGGTTGAACACCAGGCCCAGGCGCTGCTCGATCACGTTCTTCGAGAACGCAGGCCAGTCGAACGATGGGTAGGCCGACAGGTGGGCGTTGTAGTTGCCCACGGCGCCGTTCATCTTGCCCAGGATTTCCACCTTGGCGATGCGCTCGATGGCGCGCTGCAGGCGGGCGATCACGTTGGCGAATTCCTTGCCCAGGGTGGTCGGGCTGGCGGTCTGGCCGTGGGTACGGGACAGCATCGGCAGCTCGGCGTTGGCGTGGGCGATTTCGGTCAGCTTGGCGACCAGGCCGTTCAGGGCCGGCACCATCACGCCGTCGCGCGCGGCCTTCAGCATCATGCCGTGGGAGGTGTTGTTGATGTCTTCCGACGTGCAAGCGAAGTGGATGAATTCCGACGCGGCCACCAGCTCCGGCACGTCCTTCACCTTCTCTTTCAGCCAGTATTCCACGGCCTTCACGTCATGGTTGGTGACGGCTTCGATTTCCTTGATGCGGGCGGCATCGGCTTCCGTGAATTCGGCGGCCAGCTTGTCCAGCAGGGCGGTGGCGGAGGCGGAGAACGGCTTGATCTCGGCGAAACCGGCTTGCGACAGGGCCTGCAGCCAGGCGATTTCCACCTTCACGCGGTGGTGCATGAAGCCGGATTCGGACAGGATAGGACGCAGCTTGTCGGTTTTGGACGCGTAGCGGCCGTCCAGCGGGGACAGGGCCGACAAGGTGGAGTAGGGCGTAGTCATAGAAAGGAAGGAGAGGCGGGAAAAAACAAGATTTTACCATTGGCGTGAAAGCCACTCGCCGTTTCTGCGCTGCGACAAAGCGCCAAACCTAGATGTTATACTGCTATCTAATTCTCGACTCTTGGCTTCTATGAAACTTATCGGTTCACTCACCAGTCCTTACGTGCGCAAGGTGCGCGTGGTGCTGGCGGAAAAGAAACTCGACTACCACTTCGAACAGGAAAATGTCTGGGCCGCCGAAACGACGATCCAGAATCTGAACCCGCTGGGCAAAGTGCCGGTCCTCGTCATGGAAGACGGCTATGTCATGCAGGATTCGCGCGTGATCGTCGAGTACCTGGACACCCTCACTCCGGTGTGCAAACTGCTGCCCCCTAACGGCCGCGAACGGGCCGATATCAAATGCTGGGAAGCCCTGGCCGACGGCGTGCTGGACGCCGGTGTACTGGTGCGCCTGGAGCGCACCCTGCGTCCCGCAAAGCAGCAAAGTCCGGAGTGGATCGAGCGCCAGCTGAAGAAAGTGGAGCTGGGCCTGGCGTCCATGTCCGAGCGCCTGGAAGACGGCGCCTGGTGCGCCGGTAATCACTATTCCCTGGCCGACGTGGCCGTCGGCTGCGCCCTGGGCTGGCTCAGCTTCCGCTTCCCGGAAATCGACTGGCGCGACAAGCACCCGAACCTGGGCAAGTTGTTTGACAAGCTGTCCGAGCGTCCGTCCTTCAAGGACACCGTGCCCGTCGCATAACGGCACGCATGGCCAAACCTACTTCCCAGGACCGCCTGCAGATGGCGGACATCGCGCGCCTTGCCGGCGTGTCCACATCCACCGTCTCGCGCGCCCTGGCGGGCAGTAAGCTGGTCAACGAAGAAACGCGCACCCGCATCATGGAGCTGGCGCGTTCGCTCAAGTACACCATCAATGTCGGCGCACAGAACCTGCGCCTGAAGCAGAACCGCACTGTGGCCGTGGTGGTGCCGTCCGACCAGCAGGTGCATCAGAGCCTGTCCGATCCTTTCTTCCTCAGCATGATCGGCTCCCTGGCGGACGCATTGACGGAGCAGGGCTTCGACATGCTGCTGTCGCGGGTCGATGCCGAGCAGCTGCACGCCGCTGCGACGCCGTTCGATACGGGCCGCGTGATCGGCATCATCCTGATCGGCCAATGGGGCCACCACGACCAGCTGAACGAAATGGCGGCGCGCCATGTGCCCATCGTGGTGTGGGGAGCCCAGTTGCCGCAGCAGCTGTATTGCACCATTGGCGGCGACAACGTCAGCGGCGGACGCCTTGCAGCGGAACACCTGCTGGCGCAGGGCCGCAAGCGCATCGCCTTCCTCGGCGATACGCGCTTGCCGGAAGTGGAGCAGCGTTATCGCGGCTATTGCGAAGCCTTGCGGGCGGCCGGTATGCCGGTTGATCCAGCCTTGTGCGTGGCGGCCTCCTTCCTGCCGGAAGGCGGACGCGAAGCCATTGCCGAACTGGCACAGCGCGGCGTGCAATACGACGCCGTTTTCGCCTGTTCCGACTTGCTGGCCATGATGGCGATTAACACCCTGCGCGAGCAGGGCCGCGCTGTGCCGGAAGATGTCGCCGTTGTTGGCTATGACGATATCGAACTTTCCTCCTATTTCCATCCTCCCCTGACCACGGTGCGCCAGCCCGTGCAGGAAGCCGGGCGTGCCATGGTGGCGGCCCTGCTGCAATTGACCGAAGGCCGGCAGGCCCCGTCCGTCGAACTCCCCACTGCGCTCGTTCGCCGTTCCAGTTCCATTTGATTGCAACCGTTTGCAATCTGGATTAAGCCTATTGCAGAAGCTTTTTTGCAAATTTATTGCAATCGATTGCAATTTTCAAAAAGCTGATGAATAATGAGGCATCTGCAGTACAGCAGACCTGGCCGCCGGGACGATGCGGCCTCGAATAAGCCCCTAATCGGAGGAGACAATGGTTTTACGCACAGCCAAACTTGGCTGCATGGCTGCCGCCATCGCTGCCGCATTCGCCAACCCTGCCAGCGCCCAGCAAACCGCGCCGGATTCCGTACCAGCTACCAGCACAGCCGCCGCGCCGGCGCAGGACGTGGCCACGACCGTCGCCGCAGCGGAAAGCCCCGCAGCACCAGTGGACGGACTGAAACTGGAACGCGTCGTCGTCACCGGCACCGCCAGCCGCAGCTCGAAAATGCGCTCCAGCGTTTCGGTCAGCACGATGGACGCCGAGAACATTGCCCTGGCAGCGCCCACTAGTGCCGCCGAAGTGCTGCGCTCCATCCCCGGCGTGCGTTCCGAATCTTCGGGCGGCGAAGGCAATGCCAACATCACCGTGCGCGGCGTGCCGATTTCGGCCGGTGGTTCGCGCTATGTGCAGATACAGGAAGACGGCTTGCCCGTGCTGCAGTCGGGCGACTTCAACTTCATTACGCCGGACAGCTACGTGAAGATCGACGGCACGCTCGACCACCTGGAAGTGGTGCGCGGTGGCTCGGCATCCACGCTGGCAACCAACTCGCCAGGCGGCATCATCAACTTCATCAGCAAGACGGGCGAGCAGGAAGGCGGCAATCTGGGTATCCAGCGTGGCCTGGGCTACGACGAGACGCGCTATGACTTCGACTACGGCGGCCGCTTCGATGCCAAGACCCGCTTCTTCATCGGCGGGCATTACCGCACTGGCGAAGGCCAGCGCAACACGGGCATGAGCACGGAAGACGGCGGCCAGATCCGCGGCAACGTCACGCGTGAGCTGGACAATGGCTGGATTCGGTTCTCCTTCAAGCATCTGGACGATAAGGCGCCGACCGCGCTGCCGGTGCCGGTGCGCGTGACGAATGGCCAGATCAGCGAAATCCCCGGCATCGACCCGCGCACCGCGACCTTTTACTCGCCGTATTGGACGCGCGACGTCTCGCTCACCAAGGACAATGGCCGCGCCTCCAGCAACGTCAACGACGGCCTGCGTGTCAAGAGCGACAGCTTTGGCATTGCCGCCCAGTTCGACCTGGGCAATGGCTTCACGATCAGCGACAACTTCCGCAAATCCAGCAACAGCGGGCGCTTCCTCGGCGTCTTCCCGGGCAATAACGGCGTGGCCGGCAATTATGTGTTTGCCACGGGACCCAACAAGGGCAAGGCCTACAACGATCTGGCTTTCTCCGCCGTGGTTTTCAATACCTCGATCGATGATGCCGGCAATACCCTGAATGACCTGAAGCTGTCGAAGACCTTCAATGTCGAAGGCGGCAAGCTGACCGCAACGGGCGGCCTGTACTCATCGATTCAGAAACTGGGCCTGACCTGGAACTTCAACGAATACCTGATGCAGCTCAGCGAAGACAAGCCGGCCTTGCTGCAGACAGCGTCGCCCACTCCCGGTTATGTCGGTCCGGCCTTTGGCGGCTGCTGCATGCGTGCGGTGGACATGGAATACAAGCTGCTCTCGCCCTACCTGAACCTGGGCTGGGAAAAAGGGCCGCTGAACGTCGACGCCAGCGTGCGCCAGGACCGCCAGCGTGCCGACGGCACGGCCAACATCGCAGCCAATGGCCTGCAGTACAACGCGTCCACCGAACAGCAGGTCGATTACAAGATCAACCATACCTCCTATTCCGTCGGCGGCAATTATCAGTTCGACCGTAACCTGGCCGTGTTTGCGCGCGTCAGCGAAGGCGTGGCCTTCAATGCCGACCGTATCCTGTTCAGCACTCCGCTGGACGGCAGCGCGCCAATCAATATCAATACGGTTAAGCAGTACGAGGGCGGTGTGAAATGGCGCTCAGGCGGTGCAAGCGCTTTCCTGACGCTGTTCCACGCCAAGACGGATGAATCGAACTTCGAGGCGACCACGCAGATCAGCACTGCCAACCGCTACAAGGCCAGCGGTGCCGAGCTGGAAGCAGCGTGGAGCCTGGGTGACTTCCGCATTAACGGCGGCGTGACCTATACCGACGCTGAAATCGTCGGTGCTGCCGCGGGCCAGGAATCGACCATCGGTCATACACCGCGCCGCCAGGCACGCTTCACCTACCAGATCGCACCGAGTTATGTGTGGGGACAGGTCACCGTAGGCGGCAGCGTGGTTGGCACCGGCCGCTCGTGGGCGGATGACGCCAACACCATCAATATGCCGGCCTTCCATGTGGTGAACCTGTTTGCCCGCTATCAGTTCAACCAAAAACTGAGCATGTCGCTGAGCGCCAACAATGTGCTCAACAAGATCGGTTACACCGAGGTCGAAGGCGATGGCCATGCCGCGCGTTCGATCGGCGGCCGTGCCGTGAAAGCGGGCCTGAACTACTCCTTCTGAATCCGATGCTGATACTGGAACCTGCAATGCCGATGTCTTCTTCCATCCACCACCTGCTGAACGCGATGCCGGAAGGCAGGCGCACAGAAGCTGCGCGGCGCTTCGGCGCTCACGGCCCGGCGCTGCACAACTGCCTGCAAGGCCTGTATGGCAGCGTGCCCGATTTCGAGCTGTGGTACGCGCGCCTGCTGGCGGAGATCGGCAAGGTGCACGGACAGCGTCCTCCCGCGCTGGCGGCGCAGGACACCGCACGCGCAGCGCAGCCGGATTGGTTCCTCGGCCAGCACATGCTCGGCTACTGCAGCTATGTAGACCGCTTCGGCGGCAACCTGCGAGGCGTCGAGCAGCGTATTCCGCACCTGAAGGAGCTGGGCGTGCGCTATCTGCATCTGCTGCCTTTCCTGAAAATGCGGGCAGGGGAGAACGATGGCGGTTTTGCAGTGGCCAGCTTTGAAGAAGTCGATCCGCGCTTTGGCAGCAATGAGGATCTGGAGGCGCTGACCGCGAGCTTGCGCAGTGCCGGCATCAGTTTGTGCGCGGATTTTATCCTCAACCACATTGCCGATGACCATCCCTGGGCGCAAGGCGCACGCGAAGGTGATGAGCGCCTGCGCCGCTTCTTCCACGTCTTCCCCGACCGCGCAATGCCGGACCGCTACGAGCGCACGCTGGGGCAGGTATTCCCTCAGGCGGCGCCGGGCAATTTCAGCGAAGTGCCGGCAATGGGCGGCTGGGTGTGGACGACGTTCTACCCCTACCAATGGGACCTCAACTGGTCGAATCCGGAAGTGTTTGCGGAAATGGCTGCCACGCTGCTGCGCCTGGCCAACCGCGGCGTCGAGGTGTTCCGGCTCGATTCCACCGCCTTCCTGTGGAAACGCGAAGGCAGCAACAGCATGAACCAGCCGGAGGCGCATGCCATCCTGCAGGCCTTGCGCGCCATCGTTGCGATTGCAGCGCCGGGCGTGCTGCTGAAGGCGGAAGCTATCGTGCCAACACGCGAGCTGCCGGCTTACTTCGGACAGCCGCAGCAGCCGGAATGCCATATCGCCTATCACAGCAGCCTGATGGCGGCCGCGTGGGGAGCATTAGCGGAGCAGGACACCGCCTTGCTGCGCCGCGTGGCGGAAGGCACGCCCGAGCTGCCGCCGCATGCCAGCTGGCTCAGTTACGTGCGCTGCCATGACGATATTGGCTGGAATGTGCTGAAGGCCGAAGCCGGCGAGGCAGGGCGCGACGGCGCGTCGCGTCTGGCTGCGATTTCCCGCTTCTTTGCCGGAGCGGGCGGCAGCTATGCACGCGGCGAGGCTTTCCAGAGCAGCGATCCGGCCGCTGCCCACGGCAGCAACGGCATGGCCGCCAGCCTGGTGGGCCTCGAAGACGCGTCCGGTGATGACGCGCTGGCGTTGCGCCGCCTGCTGCTGCTGCATGGCCTTGCGCTCAGCTTTGGCGCGCTGCCGGTGCTGTACATGGGCGATGAATTGGGCCAGACCAATGACTACAGCTTCCGTGATCGCCCCGACCGCGCGATGGACAGCCGCTGGCTTCAGCGCCCGCTGCTGAACGAGGAGCGCTTCGTTCAGCGCCGCAATGCCGCGACGCCTGCGGGCCGCGTCTATGCCGGACTGCGCGCACTGATCACCACGCGCCAGCGCCTGCCGGAGCTGGCGGCCGATGCGCCACGTCGCTTGCTGGCGGCGCCGTCCCCGGTGCTGGCGCTGGCACGCGGCGAGCGCTTCCTGGCACTCTACAATTTCTCCGGTGCGCCACAGGCGTTTGCTCTGGACGGTTTCTGGTGCGACGCTTTATCAGGACAGCCATTTTCGGGCGAGATGCAGCTTGCGCCATGGGCCATGCACTGGCTGGAGCGCGCGAAATGACAACGATGAAGACAGACATGGATGTCGTAATGTTTGGCGAAGCACTGGTGGACGACTTTGGCGACGAGCAGGTCGTTGGCGGTGCGCCCTTCAACGCGGCACGCAACCTGGCGGCGCTTGGCACGCCCACGCTGATGATCACGCGCATTGGTGAAGACGAAAACGGTGGCCGGGTGCGCACCGAATTTGAGCGCTATGGCATGCCGCAGTCCGGGCTGCAAGTCGATTCGCAATGGCCCACCGGGCGTGTGGTGGTCGAGCGGAGCATGCGCGGACATCGCTTCCATATCCTGCCCGAGCAGGCATACGACCATATTGCGTCCGCCCCTGCGGTGGCTGCGCTGGCCGGAGCGCCGCCGCGCGTGCTCTATTTCGGCACGCTGGCCCAACGCGACCTCCGTTCGCGCTCGGCTCTGCTGGACCTGCTGGCTGCCACGGCCGCCACACGCTATCTTGACCTGAATCTGCGCGAGGGCCAGTACACCGAACGTAGCGTGTTCGAATCGCTGCGCCATGCGGACATCCTCAAGGTCAACGAGGAAGAACTGGCTGCGCTATTTGCCTGGTACGCGCCCGATGCGCCGCCGGTCGTGCGCGCCGACGATACGCGGGTGCAGCAGGCCTGCTCCGGCCTGATCACCCAATTCAGTTTGCGGGCGCTGATCGTCACGCTGGGGCCGCGCGGTGCGATGTATATTGATGCAGATGGCCGCGTGATCCGCGAGCATGGCAACGAGGAGCCCTACAAGCTGGTCGACACCGTCGGCGCGGGCGATGCCTTCTCCGCAGTCTTCCTGCATGGCCATGTGCAGGGCTGGGAGCTGGCGTTGACGATGGCGCGCGCGAATGCATTTGCGGGCGCTGTGTGCGGCTTGTCCGGGGCTGTGCCGCCTGACCTGTCCTTCTACGAACAATGGCTCCAGCGCTGGCAAGCCTGACCTTACCGGAGTTACACGATGGCGCAGCATAAACCGCATCTGTCGTTCCGTCAGATCGTCAACATGAACATCGGCTTCTTCGGCATCCAGTTCAGTTTCGGGCTGCAGCAGAGCAGCATGAGCCCGATCTACAAATACCTGGGCGCCGACGAGGCAACGCTACCTTATCTTTGGCTGGCCGGTCCCGTCACGGGCCTGCTGGTGCAGCCGCTGATCGGCGCGCTGAGCGACCGCACCGTGACGCGCTGGGGACGACGCACGCCGTATTTTTTGATCGGCGCTGTGATTTGCAGCTTCGGTTTGCTGGCCATGCCCTTCAGCCCCGTGTTGTGGATGGCGGCCGGTCTGCTATGGATTCTGGACGCGGCCAACAACGTGACCATGGAGCCGTATCGTGCCTTTGTCAGCGACCGGCTGGCGGTGCGCCAGCATTCTTTGGGCTTCCTGACGCAAAGCGCCTTTACGGGGCTGGGCCAAACGCTGGCCTATCTCACGCCATCGGTGCTGGTCTACCTCGGCACCAGCCGCGATGCGGTGAACAGCCACCATATTCCTTACACGGTGATCGGCGCCTTTTTGCTGGGTGCTGTGTTCTCGCTGACTTCCGTGCTGTGGAGCTGCTGGACGACGCCGGAGTTGCCGCTGTCGCCGCAAGATGAAGCCGCATTGCGCGCCAAGCCCGGCGGCTGGCGCCATGCGGCGCAGGAGATTGCCGATGCCCTGCGCGAGATGCCGCCCACCATGAAGCAGCTGGCGGTGATGAAGCTGTTCCAGTGGTACGCCATGTTCTGCTATTGGCAATACATCATGCTGGCGCTGGCGTCCTCCATCTACAAAACGGCCGATCCCTCCTCGGCGGGCTTTCGTGAGGCGGGTCTGCTGAACGGCCAGATCGGCGCCTTCTACAATTTCATCGCCTTTATCGCCGCCTTTGCGCTGGTGCCGTTCACGCGCCGCTTTGGGCCGAAAATCACGCACAGCCTGTGCCTGACGGCGGCAGGTATCGGCATGTTGTGTATTCCGCTGGTGACTCAGCCGCTGCTGCTTCTCTTGCCGATGGTCGGCGTCGGGCTGGCCTGGGCCAGCATCATGGGCAACCCTTATGTGATGCTGGCGGGCAGCATTCCGCCCGAGCGTACCGGGGTCTACATGGGGATCTTCAATATGTTCATCGTGATCCCGATGATTATTCAGATTTTTACGCTGCCGCTGTATTACCGCAGCTGGCTGCATGGCGAGCCTGCCAATGTGGTGCGGCTGGCGGGCGCACTGCTCCTGTGTGCTGCGGTAGCTGTGCTGTTCGTCAAGCTGCGCGCGGCGCGCCCACAAGCTGCCGCGGATCCGGCTCCGGAAGTGCACTTTGGTAAAATTGGCTGAAACTCCGGCGGATCGATGATCCGTCCTACGGAATGACAACTGATTTAGGGCGGATCGTCGATCCGCCGTGCCAAAGGAGCGGCGATGTCTGAAAGAATCCTGGTATTCGGCGAAGCCCTGCTGGACGATTTCGGCACCGAGCAAGTGGCCGGCGGCGCTCCTTTCAATCTCGCCCGCACCCTGGCCGCCTTCGGCCAGCCGCAACTGATGGTGACCCGCGTCGGCCGGGATGCCGGCGGCGAAACCATTCGCGACGAATTCACCCGCTTCGGCATGTCGCCCGAGGGCATACAGTCCGATCCCGCCCGTCCCACCGGCCGCGTGCACGTCACGCGCGGCGAGGATGGCGTGCCGCACTACGACATCTTGCCTGACCAGGCCTACGACCATCTCGAAGGCGTGCTGGCGCTGGACGTATTGCGCGCCTATTCGCCGGACACCATCTGCTTCGGCACCCTGGCCCAGCGCAGCGCCACGTCGTGCCACGCCCTGGCCGCGCTGCTGGACGCCAGCCCGGCCGAGCGCTTCTTCGACCTGAACCTGCGCGATGGCTGGGTGGACGAATCCATCGTCTTCACCTCGCTGCAGCAAGCCGACATCCTGAAAGTCAACGAACAGGAGCTGCAGACTTTATTCAGCTGGTACTGCCACACCTGCCCCGGCACGGACAAGATGGATTGCGTGGTGCTGGAATCGGAGTGCCGCTCGCTGATGCACAACTTCTCGCTGAAGGGCATGCTGGTGACGCTGGGCGCGCGCGGCGCCATGTACTTCGGCGCCGATGGCACGGCCGCGCATTCGCACGATGTGCGGGCGCCGGCCAAGCTGGTGGATACGGTGGGCGCAGGCGACGCCTTTTCCGCAGTCTTCCTGCTGGGCCGCGCCCATGGCTGGGAAATACTCGCCACGCTGAATCGCGCCAACGAATTCGCGGGTGCGATCTGCGGCATCGCCGGCGCGGTGCCGCAAGACCTCAATTTCTACAAGCCCTGGCGCGAAGCCTGGGGCCTCGCATAATAATATTTTAAGTTTTTACTTTTAAATATAGCCCTGTAAGTTGCGGGAATATATTTAAAAAATACTGTTGTTTCGTGATTATTGAAGAGTATTGGCAGGTTCGAACTTTGCCATACTCGGCCTCTCCTGTGCGGCTGGATAATATTATCTGCTGCTGGGTTAATTAATATTAACTTGAAAGAGGCGAGGTAATCATGACTAAACAGTTGAAATTGAATGTCAATGATATTGTCATCTCGAAGAGCAATCAGCTGCGCGGTGACGCGCTGATGAATGCCCCGGTTTCATCCATTCAGGGCATTAGCGACAGTGCCGCCACGTCACTGAAGAGCGCACTGGGTGTCTCCACCGTTGCAGAGCTGGCCAGCCATCCTGTTGTCTTGCGCGCGCAAGCGGCCGTAGCCGCCGCGCAGGCTGCCAGTTCGCCAGGACAGGCCGCTTTTTACACGCAACTGGCCGCCAACGTACAAAGCAGCCTCGGTGCCAGCCTGCAAGGCACTTTCAGTCCGGTCAGCTATCCAAGTGGATTCCCGGTCTGCACTAAAGGCCAGAGCGGCAATTTCTACAGCCTTAATTCTCTCCAGGCGCTGGATTCGCTGCTGGAACCGGCCAATGATATTTTATTGAAATTCGAACCGCAGAATTTCTCGACATTTTATTCGCAAATACTCAGCCAAGTAACCTGGCAATTGTCGAAAGACGATGCACGCATTTTAAATAGCCCGGCAGTTGGTCAAGCCCAGCAGCAAGTGTGGGCTGCTGTGGCTCAAGACCAGGTGCCGGTAGCGCAAAATGCCGGCTGGCCGGCGCTGGTTACCTGGGTATTCAGTAATTATGGTTCCGGTCTGCCGCAAAATAACCAGGGGCTGTCCCAGGCTGCCATCAATATGAACCTGGCTTACCCGAATACTTCCTCTGCACTCACGACCTACGTCAATACGCAGGGTCCGGCTTCCGCCATCCAGGTCGCGCAGAGCACCGGCTTGCAGGAGCTGGCTGCGGCGAGGACCAATGCAACGCAGCCGGGCGCAGCGAATGGAGGCTTGCAGACCAGTGCCAGCAGTTACTACGTGGGCTATACCGTCCCGGTGTGGGCGAATCTGACCGCGGGACTTGGCAATACCGCGAATCAGGTCAGCATTGGATGCACAGCGTCCAGTTTCTCAGCCACGTCGACCAATTTGACGATTGCCAACGCCAGCTATAGCGTGTCGCCGGGATGGTTCACCTTTACTGCCAGCGGCAGCGCCAGTGCCGTGAATGTGGAAACCTACGCGAGCGAACAGTCGACGATGACGCTGAACATTGTCTATCCCGGGGTGACCACCTTCGGCACGGACGTTCAGGCACTCTCCGCCAATCTGGCAACGGGCTGGTTCGACAATACGATTCTTACCCAGATCATCCAGACCTGGCAGAACCCGAATCTCACGGGCTTTGCGATTGGTGAAAGTACGACCTACCAGCCGCCAACCACGTTTGGACAGGGCAAGCAGTTTGGCCACTTGAAACAATGGGTCATCTCCAATCCGCCAACCATCAGCTTCACGATTACCAACGCCAATGTCGCCGCCATGTCGGCCGCCTTCCAGCAGGGGAGTGCTTACACGTCGATCGGCATTTTCTCGGGATCGGCTGGCGTGCAGACCTCGGGCTATGCCGTCAGCAACTTCCAGGCCGTGGGCAGCACGGTCACGGTAACGCTGGCGGCCACGCCCGTAGCGAACCTGCCGCCAACGCAGCAGGTTGCCTTTGTGCTGGGCGGCGTCGCATCCTATCCGCCGAATAACGTGTAATTGGTGTGTGCCGGCCAGGGGCGCGCGCCCTGGCCGGCCATTGCGGAATCAGCGAATTATTCGTCCGCTTCGGACATCTGCGACTGCAGGTAGTTCTGAATGCCGATTTTGCCGATCAGGTCGATCTGGGTTTCCAGCCACTCGATGTGTTCTTCGGTGTCGGTCAGGATTTCCAGCAGCAGGTCGCGCGACACGTAATCACCCACTTTCTCGGCCTGCGCGATGCCTTCCTTGATGGTCACGTGCGCGCCATTCTCCAGCTTCAGGTCGGCCGCCAGCATTTCCTCGGTGTTCTCGCCGATCAGCAGCTTGTGCAGGGCTTGCAGGTTAGGCAGGCCGTCCAGCATCAGGATGCGGTCGATCAGTTTGTCGGCGTGCTTCATTTCGCCGATCGACTCGTCGTATTCCTTCTTGCCCAGCTTTTCCAGGCCCCAGTGGCGGTACATGCGGGCGTGCAGGAAGTATTGGTTAATGGCCGTCAGTTCGTTCGTCAGCTGAGCGTTCAGCAGGCGGAGCACGTCTTTATCGCCTTTCATGGCTTGTCCTTGTTCTACGGGTGGGGATGGTGCCATTCTGCCACGAAGCAGGTGCTCAAACTAGGCAAAACGGCAATCAGGATTGCTAACGTAAATGAAAACCATTATCATTTGCATTTTGATTGCTAACCAATAGAAGAAAAAATGTCCTACATTAAGAGCCGCAAGCACCAGCCAGCCGCCCTTGCCGCAATTGCCACTCTGGCGATGCCTTTGGCCCTCCATGCAGAAGAAGCAGCCGATCCTGCGACCCAGAAATTGCCGGAAGTGGTTGTAACCGGTAGTGCAGGCACGAGTTTCCAGGTCAGCAAGTCCGCTTCCGACAAATTCACCGCGCCGCTGCTGGACACCCCCAAGTCGGTCACCGTGATCCCGGCTGACGTGATTTCCCAGACCGGCGCCGTGTCCCTGACGGATGCGCTGCGCACCGTGCCGGGCATTACCATGGGCGCTGCCGAAGGCGGCAACCCGGTAGGCGACAACCTCTTTATCCGCGGCTACAACGCGCAGTCCGACACCTATATCGACGGCATCCGCGACACCGGCTCCGGCACCCGCGAAATCTTCGACATCGAGCAGATCGAAGTCGTGAAGGGCCCGAACTCCGCATACGGCGGCCGTTCTTCCGCCGGCGGCAGCGTGAACATGGTCAGCAAGACCGCCAAGGCCGAGAACTTCGCCAACGCCAGCGTCGGCGTGGGCACCGCGCAGTACCGCCGCGTGACCGGCGACCTGAATCGCACCATTGGCGACGACGCGGCCTTCCGCCTGAACCTGATGTACCACGAGAACCACGTGGCCGGCCGCGACGAAGTGCACGGCGACCGCTGGGGCATCGCGCCGACCGTGGCGTTTGGCCTGTCCTCGTCCACCAAGGTTGACCTGAGCTGGTACCACTTCCAGTCGAGCGAACTGCCGGACTCCGGCCTGCCGTTCAATAACCCGATCACCTCCGGCCCGAACGTTGCCAAGAACGGTAACGGCGAGCCGCTGAATGTGCCAAGCAACACCTTCTACGGCCTGGTGAACCGCGACTTCCGCGACACCAAATCCGACATCGGCACCATCGACGTCAAGCACCAGTTCCACAATGGCTGGACCTTCCGCAACGTGACCCGCAGCGGCCGCACCAGCAACGACTACATCTACACCCAGCCGGACGATTCGAAAGGCAATATCGTCCTGTACGGCACCCTGTGGCGCCGCGCCAATACCCGCACCGCGGACACCGACACGCTGGCCAACGCGTCCAGCCTGACCGGCGACTTCATGCTGGCGGGCGTGAAGAACAGCTTCACCACCGGCATTGAAATCAGCCGCGAGATCACGGACCGCAGCACCTATCTGTTCACGCCGGGGACCAACAACTTCCTGACCAACAGTACCAACTGCCCGACTGCAGGCGCTGCCACCGGCTACAACTGCACCACGATCCTGAACCCGAATCCGAACGATCCGTGGACCCAGACCCGCAGCGTGTCGCCGGCGATGAACAACATCCACAGCAACACCCGTTCGGCGTATATGTTCGACACCGTGGAATTCAATCCGCAGTGGCTGCTGAACCTGGGCCTGCGCTGGGATGAGTTCCGCTCCAAGCTGTCGGTGCCGCAGTACACGCTGGCTGGCGTGACCACCGCGGCGGTGAATGCGGGACTGAAGTCCACCTTCACCAACTACCAGGTTGGCGTGGTGTACAAGCCTGCTCCGAACAGCAGCATCTACGCATCGTATGGCACCTCGTCCACCCCGCCGGGCAACGACGGCGGCGAAGGCGTCGATGGCCTGACCGTGGCGGTGCAGAACCTGAAGCCGCAGGACAGCAAGAACTTCGAACTGGGTACCAAGTGGGAAGTGCTGGCGCGCAGGCTGTCGCTGAGTGCCGCAATCTTCGAGAGCAAAATGAACAATGCCCGCGTCAGCAACGGCGACGGCACTTCGCAGAACATCGGCGAGAAGACCGTGAAGGGTGTGGAGTTCGGCGCCAGCGGTTCGATCACCAGCAACTGGCAGGTGTTCGGCGGCGTGACCTTCCTCGACGCGAAAGTGACCGACAACGGCTTCACCAATATCGGCACCACGGCTGCGCCGGTGTGGGTGGTGTCCCCGTTCAACGGCAACTGGTTCCCATCCACCCCGCGCAAGAGCGGCTCGCTGTGGACCTCCTACACCTTCGCCAATCGCCTGACGGTGGGCGGCGGTGTGAACGCCGTGTCCAAAGTCTACGCTACTATTAACAATAATAAGTGGGTGCCGGGTTACGCGCGCTTCGATGCGATGGCCAGTTATGAAGTCGATAAGCACATCAGCCTGCAGTTGAACGTGCAGAACCTGACGGACAAAACCTACTTCGACAAGGTCGGCTCGCCGCACTGGGTTGGTGTGGCCGCTGGCCGTACCGCAATCCTGACTGCGAACTTCCGCTACTGAGCAACGATGGCGGGTCAATGACCCGCCCTACGCGCAGGGGCCCATGCATTTGACACGTAGGGCGGATCGTTTTGATCCGCCGTGACTGACATGGAACGATCATGATGCTGCATATCCCCGGCGTGCTGACGCCGGAACAAGTGAAACAGTTCCGCCAGCGCCTGGCGGCCGCCGAATGGATCGATGGCCGTGCCAGCRTTGGCAGCCAGGGAGCGCAGGTCAAGCGCAACCGCCAGTTGGCTGAGGCCAGCCCGCTGGCGCTGGAGCTCGGGGATATCATCACCAAGGCCCTGGTGGCCAATCCACTGTTTTATTCGGCAGCGCTGCCTCTGCGCGTGCTGCCGCCTTACTTCAACAGCTATGCAGGCGGCGAGACTTACGGCCTGCATATCGACGGCTCCATCCGCATCAATCCGGTCACCAAACAGACCATCCGTGCGGACATCTCCACCACCGTTTTCCTCAGCGATCCCGATGAATATGAAGGCGGCGAACTGACCGTGATGGACGCTTACGGCGCCCACGAAGTCAAGCTGCCGGCAGGCGACRCCATCATCTACCCATCCAGCAGCGTGCACCGCGTGAACCCCGTCACTGCTGGCGAACGTGTGGCCTCATTCCTGTGGACGCAGAGCATGGTGCGCGATGACTGGCAGCGCAATATGCTGTTCGATCTGGATCAGAATATTCAGAAGCTGCGCGCGCAGCATGGCGACAGCGAAGCCACCGTGGGCCTGGCCGGGCACTATCACAACCTGCTCCGCCTGTGGGCAGAGACTTGATTACGACATCCGGAAATTGATCGGCACGATCACGTAGACCGGGATCGCCTTGCCGTCTTCGAGATAAGGCTTGAACAGTGCGCGCATGGCCGCCAGGCGTCCTGCTTCGTCCAGGCTCGAGAAGCCGGACGACTGCTGCACATTGGCCTGTTCGGCGCGGCCCTGTTCATTCACCAGGACGCGCAGCGTGACCACGCCCTGTTCGCCCATGCGGCGCGAGAGGGAGGGGTAGACCGGCTGCGGCGCGCGAACATACTCCACGCCGGAAACCACGCGCGGGCCGGAAGGCTGCGTAGGCGCCGGGGTAGCTGGCGCTGCCGGTGCCTGCGCAGCCACGACGGGCGCAGGTGAAGGCTCGGCGGCACGCGGCGCCGGCGGTGGCAGGGTGATGGTGTTTTCAATGACGACCGGCAGCATGGGAAGCTGCGGGGCGACGAGGGCAGGCGCTTTGGGCGCGATCTGCACCGTTTTCGGCGGAGCGGGTGGCGCGGGAGGCGGTGCGACGAAGGTAACGTTGACGACTTCCGGCAGACGCTCCACAACGCGGTGGAGCATGCCATTCTACATCAGGAAGAACAAACCGGCATGGAGCGCGATAATGACGGCCACTTGGCCCAGCTTGCCGCTGGATTTGCCGCCTTCGTAAGAG
>NZ_JBFRDW010000004.1:0-32231 GCF_052113985.1 Pseudoduganella sp. RAF53_2
CCTTCCAGCTTGTCGTTGGCTGCGGTGCCGGTCAGGGTATCGGCCAGGCTGGTGCCCGCCAGATAGCGCGCACCGGTGGTGGAGTTCACGCCCAGCGAACCTGCCAGCCCATCACCGCCGTACAGCCATTTCAGTGCCGCGACGTCGTACTCGCTGAAGGTGGAGTGCACGCCGCCGGAATGGGTGTAGGACATCAGCGTGTGCGCCGTGTTGTCTACAGTGCTCGGCAGCTTGATCGAGCCTTCAAACGAGTGCTTCAGGCCCAGCATGTGGCCGATTTCGTGCAGCAGCGTCTCGTAACCCTGCGTGCCTGGCGTGAGGTTGGCGTTCATGCCCGCCCACTCCGCGTTGTCCAGATAAACATAGGACGACGCCGTGAACTTGGTCACCACACTGCCGCTGGTGTAGGAATAGCCATAGTGCGAACTGTCCTGACCCGTGGTGTTCGAGCCGCTGATATTCGCATCGGCGAAATGCACCTGCGCCTTGGTCGCATCGGCAGTCTCGACGAAGTTGATGCCGGTCAGCTTGGCCACATAAGCCATCGCCGTGCGGGTATTCACCTGCTGCGACGCGCTGAAGGCGACCGGCTTGCTCAGGATGGCCGAGTTGCCCGATTCCAGATTGGCACTGGTCGAGAAGGTGTAGTAAATCGTGTTGGTGCCGGGAGTGAGGTAATTCCAGTTCGGTAGATTGCCCAGCAGGGAGTCGATGTAATTGAGACCAGAAAGAGTGGTGCTTGTAACTTGCGAGACGGTTGCCATGGCTTGCAATAACTAAGTGAATCGAACACTCAGTATTCCTAGCCCATCCGTTCAGGTCAACTGTAAATTCAATCGTGCGCGGGTCAGTGTGCACTCCTATGGAAATTGTTAATTATTTCCCCAGAAATAGGGTTTGTAACTCTTGCACGGCTTTCCACTGACGGCCGATATAAGTCACAGGGTACGGCGGGATATAATGTCGTCCTTCGGCCGCAGGGCGGCCATGCATCTGATGACATTTTCCCAATGATTACTCTCTACGGCATTCCCAACTGCGACACCGTCAAGAAGGCACGCACCTGGCTGGCGGACCAGCAGCAGGACTTCAACTTCCACGATTTCAAGAAGCAGGGGCTGACGGCCGAGCAGGTGAAGCACTGGCTGAAGTCGGTGGAGTGGGAAACGCTGGTGAACAGGAAGGGCACGACCTGGCGCGCGCTGTCCGATGAGCGCAAGGCGCAGATCGTGGACGCCGACAGCGCCATCGCGCTGATGCTGGAGAATCCGTCCGTGATCAAACGCCCCGTGCTGCAGCGTACGGACGGCAGCCATGTCGGCTTCTCTGACGCGCAATACCGCCAGATCTTCGGCCTGTGAGCATCATGGAATCGCGTACTCTCCTGCTCACTGAAAAACTGATCGGGCGTGAATCCGTCACGCCGGAAGACAAGGGCTGCCAGGACCAGCTGATCTCCCTGCTRCAGCCGCTGGGCTTCAAGTGCGAGACCATCGTATCCGGCGAAGTCACGAATCTGTGGGCGCGCAAGGGCACCGAAAGCCCGGTGCTGGTCTTTGCGGGACACACGGACGTGGTGCCCACCGGCCCGGTGGAGAAATGGTCTTCGCAGCCTTTCCTGCCGGTGGTCCGCGACGGCAAGCTGTATGGACGCGGCGCGGCGGATATGAAGACGTCCATCGCCGCCATGGTCGTTGCCTGCGAAGAGTTCATCGCGCAGAACCCGAACCACAAAGGCTCGATCGCCTTCCTGATCACCAGCGACGAAGAAGGCCCCGCCACTGATGGCACCGTGGTCGTCTGCAATCAGCTGAAGGAACGCGGCGAAACGCTGGACTACTGCATTGTCGGCGAACCAACCTCCTCGCAAACCCTGGGCGACATGATCAAGAACGGCCGCCGTGGCAGCCTGTCCGGCAAGCTGACCATCAAGGGCGTGCAGGGCCATATCGCTTACCCGCAACTGGCAAAGAATCCCATCCATGTCGCCGCGCCAGCGCTGGCCGACCTGGTGGCGGAAGTCTGGGACGAAGGCAATGAATACTATCTGCCGACTTCGTGGCAGATGTCGAATATCCAGGCCGGCACCGGCGCGAACAATGTGATTCCAGGCGAGCTGCATATCGACTTCAACTTCCGCTTCTCCACCGCCAGCACGCACGAGAGCCTGCGCGAGCGCGTGCACGCGATCCTCGACAAGCACGGCCTCGAATACGATCTGGATTGGACTTTGAGCGGCCTGCCCTTCCTGACCCCGCGCGGCACGCTGAGCAAGGCGATCTGCGAAGCGATCAAGGAAGAAACCGGCGTGGACACTGAACTGTCCACCACCGGCGGAACGTCCGACGGCCGCTTCATCGCCCAGATCTGCCCCCAGGTGATAGAATTCGGCCCCCCGAATGCGAGCATCCACAAGATCGACGAACACGTTGAAGTGCGCTTTGTCGATCCGCTGAAGAACATCTACCGCCGCACCCTCGAAAACCTCCTGCGCTGAGAAAAATAATGGACGCTACCATGTACACCACGCCGCGCGATCTGCTGCGCCACGCCGTCACCCGTTTCAACACGGCCAAGCTGTTCTTCGGCCACGGCAGCGCCGAAGCCTTCGATGAAGCGGCCTACCTGATTTTGCACACGCTGAAGCTCCCGCTGGATAAGCTGGAACCCTTCCTCGATGCGCGCCTGCAGCCGGAGGAAGTGCAGCAAGTGCTGTCCGTGATCGAGCGCCGCGCCACCGAGCGCGTGCCGGCTGCCTACATCACCAACGAAGCCTGGCTGGGCACCTATAACTTCTACGTGGACGAGCGCACCATCGTACCGCGCTCCTACATCGCGGAATTGATCCCGAATTACTTCGCGCCGTGGGTGAATGAGCCTGAAGGCGTGTCGAATATTCTGGAACTGTGCACGGGTTCCGGCTGCCTGGCGATCATGATGGCCGATGCTTTCCCTGATGCTGCCGTTGATGCGGTTGACATTTCGTCCGGCGCACTGGAAGTTGCGCAGCGCAATGTGAACACTTATGAGCTGCAGGACCGCGTGTCGCTGATTCAATCGGACCTGTATGCCAACGTCCCGGCAGGTAAGAAGTATGACCTGATCATCACCAATCCGCCTTACGTGAATTCGGGTTCGATGAAGAAGCTGCCGCAGGAGTACCTGCACGAGCCGCAGATCGCCCTCGACGGCGGCACGGATGGCATGGATCTGGTGCGCAAGATTGTTGCTGGTGCCGCCGAGCGCCTGACGGAAGATGGCCTGCTGATCGTTGAAATCGGCAATGAGAAGGAATTCGCGGAAGCGGCTTTTGGCCACCTCGGTCTGACCTGGCTGACCACCAGCCAGGGTGACGATATGGTGTTTCTGCTGACCGCTGACCAATTGAAACTGTAAACCCGAAGCGTAACCCTGGTGGCTGCCACGCCGTGGCAGCCACCTGCTTCACGCTGTTGGTTCTAAATAGACCTATGATTCGATTTACGAACGTAAGCCTGATGCGCGGCCTGAAGCCGCTGCTGGAAGGCGCTGACCTGACCCTGAACCCGGGCGACAAGATCGGCCTGATCGGCGCCAACGGTGCCGGCAAATCCAGCCTGTTCGCCATGCTGCGCGACGAGCTGCATCCGGATCAGGGCAGTATCGACTTCCCTGCCAAATGGCGCATGGCTTACGTCGCGCAGGAAACGCCGCCCCTGCCCCGCGCCGCGCTGGATTACGCCATCGACGGCGACGTGCATCTGCGCGAACTGCAGGCGGAGCTGGTGCGTCTCGAAGCGCTGCCGGAATCGCACGACAACGGTATCGCCATCGCCCACGTCCACACTGCGCTGGCCGATGCCGACGCCTACACCGTGCAGTCGCGCGGCGAACAGCTGCTGCTGGGCCTTGGCTTCACGCTGGAGCAGATGCAGCAGCCGGTGGCTTCTTTCTCCGGTGGCTGGCGTATGCGCCTCAATCTGGCGCAGGCGCTGATGTCGCCGTCCGACCTGCTGCTGCTGGACGAACCGACCAACCACCTGGATCTGGACGCCATCATCTGGCTGGAAGACTGGCTGAAACGCTATCCCGGCACGCTGATCATCATTTCCCACGACCGCGATTTCCTCGACGAGATCGTGAACGTGGTCGTGCATATCGACGACCGCAAGCTGAAACGCTACTCCGGCAACTACTCCGCCTTCGAGCGCCAGCGCGCGGCGCACCTGGTGCTGCAGCAGGCCTCCATCGAAAAGCAGCAGCGCGCCCGTGCCCACCTGCAGTCCTTCATCGACCGCTTCAAGGCCAAGGCTACCAAGGCGCGTCAGGCGCAAAGCCGCATGAAGCAGCTGGCGAAGATGGAAGAACTGGCGCCGCTGCGCGCTGCCGCCGAGTTCTCGTTTGAATTCCGCGATCCCGTCTCGGCGCCGAATCCGCTGCTGGTGATGGAAGACGTCAACGCGGGCTATCACACCGATCAGGGTAACAAGCTGATTGTTCGCGGCATCAACTTCTCGCTGCAGACCGGCCAGCGTATCGGCCTGCTGGGCGTGAACGGCGCGGGCAAGTCCACGCTGATTAAGACCATCGCTGGCGATCTGCAGCCGCTGGAAGGCAAGTCCACCACCGGCAAGGGCCTGATCATCGGCTACTTCGCCCAGCACCAGGTGGAGATGCTGCGTCACGACGAATCGCCCCTGTGGCATTTGCAGAAGCTGGCGCCGACCACGCGCGAGCAGGAGCTGCGCAACTTCCTGGGCAGCTTCAACTTCCCGGGCGATATGGTGACCAGCAAGATCGCGCCATTCTCCGGCGGCGAAAAGGCCCGTCTGGCACTAGCCCTGATCGTATGGCAGCGCCCTAATCTGCTGCTGCTGGACGAACCGACCAACCACCTGGACCTGGAAACACGCGAGGCGCTGACCGATGCGCTGGCCCAGTTCGAGGGCACGCTGGTGGTTGTATCCCACGATCGTCACCTGCTGCGTGCGACCACCGAACAATTCATCATCGTCGAGAACGGACGCTTGCGCGAGTTTGACGGCGACCTGGATGATTACAAGGACTGGCTGCTCCAGACCAAGCTGGCCAAACCGGCGCCAGGCGCGACGCCAGCCGGCGGCAGCGCTGGCAATACAGGCGGCGCGGCAGCGAACAATGCGGTGGGCAGCGCGGCAGGCGTCGCGGACGAGATTGCGCCGATGTCGGCAGCCGAGCGCAAGGAACAGAAACGGCTGGAAGCGGAACAGCGCCAACGCATGTCCGCCCAGCGCAAGCCACTGGAGAATCGCCTCAAGAAGGTCGAGGAGCAGATGTCCAGGCGCAGCGCGCAGAAGGCGGACATTGATACGGCGCTGGCCGATCCCGCCATTTATGAGGCCGAGAACAAGCCGAAGCTCAAGACGCTGCTGGCAGACCAGGTCGACTGCACGAAGGAGCTGGAAGCACTTGAGGGCGAGTGGCTGGAGTTGCAGGAACAGCTGGAAGCATTGGCCGCGTAACGGTACGCACGGCGGATCGATGATCCGCCCTACGCGGCGGGTACTTTCCAGATACTGGCGCTCTTGATCGCCATCAGCTTGTCGATGTCCAGCACGATCAGGCGCCGCTCGCCCAATTCGCCAATCCCCAGCAGATAGTCCACGTCCTTTCCGACGCTCTGGAAGGGATGGATCTGCCATGGCGACAGCGTGACGATGTCGCTCACGCCATCCGTCACCATCCCCATCACGCAAGTCGACAGCTTGAGAATGATCACGTCGGTACGTGGATCATGCTGCGGCAGACGCGGGCCGAACGCAATGCGCATGTCCACGATCGGCATGATGACGCCATGCGCCAGCGCCACGCCCTGTACGATCTCGCCACCGGACGCCACGCGCTCCAGCGATTTCAATGGCCGCAGCTCACGCACGCGGCTATAGTCCAGCGCATATTCCAGGCCGCCCAGGCGAAACGACAGATACTGGCGCAGCTCGGTGTCCACAACCGGCGCGCATTCTGGCTTTGTCCGTCGCATGATGATCCTTTCTTTGCAGCATGTGGCTGTGCCATCGTACCGTTAAGCAACAGCAAGCACGTTGAGCGTCCTCAAGGATTGCCTTCTGGGCTACAATTGCCGAAAACTAAAACTATCAAAGGAGTACCGCATTCAWGTACGAGTGGCTTAGGCGCTTGCTTGTCCGTCCCGCTTCAGGCCCTGCACGGRCATCCGCCGCCCCGCCGCCCGTTACGCCAGCTGCGCCTTCCGCCCCTGCAGTGCCCGCAGCTGCAGCCGCGCCACTGCCGCCCGCCGTTGATGGCGGCCCCGATTTCGAGCAGCGCGACTTCGTCAACACCGCATTCAACAACTGGCTTTTCGTTCAGAGCCAGGCGGATCGTCTTGATCTGAATGAAACGGAAACTAAAGTATTGCAAGCTCTAGGCGCAGCCGCGCAATCCGGCCGCTCCGCTGCGGATATGCTGCGCCGTATGCCCGGTCTGATTCCGCAACTGCTGCAAAGCCTGCGCAGCGAGAACTTCGCCGGTGCTGAAATCGCCCGCAAGATTTCCAGCGATCTGGTGCTGGTGTCGGCCGTAATCCGGCTCGCCAATAGCGCGATCAGGCAGTCGGGCGATATGACGAGCCAGATCGGCAGCGTGGAACACGCGGTCATCGTGATCGGACAGGAAGGCTTGCGCCAACTGATCACAACCGTCGCCTTCCGTCCCATCATCGACCTGAACTCCGGCTACTACACCAAGTCGCTGGCGCCGCGCATCTGGGACCAGTCGGAACGCTCTGCCCTCGCCTGCCGCATGCTGGCCCCGGAATTCAATGCCGATCCCTTCGAAGCCTTCCTGACTGGACTGGTGCAAAACGCCGGCCTGCAAACGGCGCTGCGGCTGATGGACCAGGTGGCGGGCGATAAGCGCTCGCTGGGCAGCACCATGTTCTGCACGCGGCTCATGAGTCTTGGCCGTGACATCTCCGCAGGCATTGCGGAAGAATGGCGCTTCCCGCCCACGCTGGTGCAGGCTATTCGCGAACAGGGTTCAATGAAGCGGGACGTGCATCTGTCCCGAATGGGACGCGTTCTGGCCCTGGGCGATTACCTCGGCAAGATCAAGCTGCTGGCCGAATATGGCGCAATCAGTGAGGGCAAGGGCAACTTGTTCGACCGCTTGCCGCTGGGCGCCATGCCCTGCTACGCGGCGCTGAACGCGATCAGCTAAGGTCTTCCGCGGTCGCGCTCCAGTCCAGTTCCCCGAAGGAGCCGCTGAACAAAGGCGCGCCTGACGGAGCCGTGGCGCGTAATTTGGCCTTCACTTCTTTTGGCGTGTAGTGATAGGCCGGGCCAAGGTCCGGATTGAAGATCATTTTGCGCACAACCATCTCGCCGGTCACATGACGAATGGTGCAGCGTGCGGTGCCGATCACGCTCAGCTTCTGCTGCTTCACTTGCGCGGCCTGGTCCTCGGACTGCTTCTGCTGTACCTGCGCCTCCTTCACCGCCAGCGACAGCTTGCCGACCTGGCGCAGCGAAGGACCAACCTGCACCGCCATCTTCTGGAACAGCGGCAGCTGCTCCGGCGTCAGCGACACTTCCTGCTTGCGCAGCTTGCTGGCCAGCGTCAGGTAATTGCGCACGTCGGGTGCACCGGTAATGGAGTCGATTTCCGCCTGGCGCTTTTCGGCCTGGCCCGCATACTGCGCAGCCTTCTGTTCGCACTCCTGAATCTTCTGGTCGTATTTGTGCGTGTCGGGTACCAGCACGTGCACCAGCATCTCGGCCTGCTTGCGCGGTCCCGCGTTCTCGATCTCGACCTTGCGTGCCGCAACGGCGCAGCCTTCCGCCACGCGGATCAGCACTTCGTCCGCCATGATTTCGCAGTTCGAAGCCACCGTAATGACCACGCGCGTGCCCGTGATGACGCAGTTCTGCGCCTTGTTCAGCACCACTTCGCCGCTCTTGGTCTGAATGGTGGCGCCGGAGGCCACGCCTTTCACGTGGATGCTGCCGTTGGCGCTGACCGCCGTGCCGCCCATCAGGTTGCGGTTCAAGACGATGGTGCCGCCGCGCGAGCTGATATTGCCGAACACGTCGCCGTGCACGGTGATGTTCAGGCCTTCGACCACGCGCTGCTCCTGCACGTCGCCGAATTCCTCGTACTCGCCCTTCAGCTGCAGATTGCCCGTGGTGCGCACGCTGACGCCTTCGCGGCTGACGATCTTGGGACCGATCGATATGCGCTTGCTGGCGCTGTCGACGTTGATGAAGCCCTCAACGGCGGACACCAGATAGTCCTCGCCATCGATATGCTCAACCACCGTGCCAGTTCCCGCCACCATCGTCATTTCCAGATCGCGGGCGACCGGCGGCTCCAGCACGATGCCCGACAGCTCATAGCCGCGCAGCCCCGCCGTGCGCGGCTCCTTCTTCAGCAGGCGCACATTGGCCTTCACTTGCGGGAAGCGGTTCTGGAACGAGATCATATCGAAGCGCCCATTGGCCAGCATGCGCGGCGCGTTGGAGCGGCGAATATCTTCCGAGACTTCGACAATCTGCGCATCGCGGCCCGGCGTCGGCGGCAGCTTGCGCGCCACCACGATGCGCACCGGCTTGCCGCTGGCGATGGCCTCCTTGACCACCGGCGCATCGATGCCGAAGCGGATGCCCTTGACCCACATATCCGCCACAAACTCGCCAAAGTCGAGCTGCGCCTGCTGCTGCGCCTGGCCTTCCACCTCGATGTACACAGGCTCGAAATAGTATTCGGCCTCGCCATTAACGATGCGCACGGCGCGGTAGTAGTCGCGGTGGGATGGTTCGAAAGGCTGGATGTCGTCGGCAAAGCGCAGCAGCGGCTGGCCCTTGATGCCGTCCGGAAGTTCGGGACCGGCATCGTACAGCGCGCGCAGGAACACGCCGTAATCCAGCCCGCTGAAGTAAGCGCTGGACAAAAACACCTGATTCACGGCGGCCTGCAATAGAGGGGCCGGCGCATCGGCTTTGAAATAGACGCCGTCGCCCCGCTTGACGAGTGCGGAAGGCAGCTCGCCGGCGAATTGACCGCTATCTACGGCGTCATCAGACACTTGTCTCCCCCGCTCGCAATCAGGCCCCGCCACCCGAGGCTCCATGCCAGTTCACCATGCCGGTATCGCCGGTGAACAGGGTTTCGCTGTCCACGCGCGGCCCGCGCAGCATGGCCTTGTAATCCTTGGCGGGCAAATCATAGGCCGCCGCCGCCGCATCGCTGAGCGGAATGGTGCGCACCTGGACTTCACCGTCGACCAGTTTTACCGTGCAGGACGAACGCGCAGCCGCATCACGCTTCAGCGCTTCCAGCTCGCCGCGGCGTACGGCCGCCTGTTCCAGCCGTATTTCGGCCGCTTTGATCGCCTGCGTCAGCTGGCCCACCAGCTTGACCTGAGGCGCCACTGCGGCCGCCAATTTCTTCAGCTGTGGTACCTGGGTCGGCGTCAGTTGCAGTTCGCCCTTGCGCAGACGGTCCGCCAGTTCAAGATAGCTGCGCACCTGCGGCTGAGCATTCAGCGCTTCCTGCTCCGCCTTCAGTTTAGCCAGTTCCGCACCCAGACTGGTGTCCTGTTCGGCCAGCACAGCCAGTTCCTTATCGTAGCCGCTGACGTCCTTCACCTGCACGTAGACGAACATTTCGCTGTTCTTGCGTGGCCCCGCGCTTTCGATGACGATCTTGCGGCCGGACACGGCGCAGCCCACAGCCAGCATCATTTCCACTTCGTCGCCGAATATCTCGCAGTTGGAGGCTTCTTCCACCACGATCTTCTTGCCCGAAATGACGCAGCTTTCAGCACGTCCATCGATGTGCACTTCGCCGTCCAGGCACTGAATGGTCGCACCTGAAGCCACGCCCGCAATGCGCACCGTGCCCCTGGCGTTGACGACGCTGCCGCCCACCAGATTGCGGCCCAGGACCACGGCGCCGCCGCTGGATTTGATATTACCGAATACATCGCCATGCACCGTGATGTCGCTGCCATTCACGTCGCGCAGCTCCTGCACGTCGCCGAATTCTTCGAAGGCGCCCATCAATTCCAGGTTGCCGGTGGTGCGGCCGCTGACGCCTTCGCGGCTGACGATCTTGGCGCTGACCGAGATCTGGCCGCTCTTGGTATCGACATTCAGGAAGCCATCCTGGTTCGCCACCAGGAATTCGCCATCCAGCTCGCGCACGATGACCGTCCCGGGACCGGCAAAGAAGCCGAAATTCACGTCCGCCGGCTGATTGGGCTGAATCGGCGCGCCGGACATCTCGCGTCCCAGCTCGCCCGGTGTGCCGGGCAGTTTTTGCAGCAGGCGCTGGCCATTCTTAATTTGCGGGAAGCGATTCTGGAAGCTGGTAAGGTCGACGCGGCCATCGGCCCGTTCGCGCGGCGCGTTGCTGCGATGGAGGTCGCGCGACACTTCCACCACGATCGCGTCGGCCGCCGGCGACGGTTCAAGACGCCGCGCAGCTGTTGTTCGTTCGCCACGCGGAGCGGCCATTGCGGCCCTGACCGAGGCCTCCTGGATGCCAAAACGGATGCCCTTGCCCCACAAATCGGCCACGAATTCGTCAAAATCCAGGCTCACCGGACGCTCCGGCAGCAGGGTCCCGTCCGACAATTCTTCCGCTTCCAGGAACTGCGGCTCGAAGAAATACTCGGCCACATCGTCCACCAGTTTGACGGGACGGTACAGCGCTTTGCGTTGAGGATCGAAGGCCAGCATCTTGTCGGCGACCCGCGCCAGCATCTCCGGATGCGGCGGCAAATCAGGCCCCACGCCAAAGAGCACCTTACAGAATATGGGGTAGTTCAATCCGGCCAGCAGCTGGCCCGAGGCGAACAGACGATCGATGGCGACCAGCAAAGTGGGTGCGGCCAGGCGGGCGTCCAGATAGACGCCATCATCCCGGCTAACGATGCCCTCAAATTGTAGGCCGTCTTGCGACAAAGAAACCTCCAGCTCCGAATCTTGCGCCCATGGCGAAGTGATGTCTTGCGAGCAATCAATATTACACGCAAAACATCAGAAACTGGTTAAATTTCCTTCAACGCGTTTAACGTTTGTGCGGCAGAGCATACACTTCCTGCCCGGCCTCGTTGATCTGGCGGCGCAGGTCGCGGCGTTCGTCGGGCGTCATGCGGCCCATGCGGCGGTTCATTTCGGCGTTGTTACTGTTCTCTTCCATGATACGCCGCTGTTCTTCGGCGCGGGATTCGAACGAACGCGGGTCGCGCGCATCGCCCCAGCGGCTGTCGCGGAAATCGCGGCCGCGGCCTTCTTTTTTGGGCGGAGGATTATTGGGAGGGTCGCCAGCGGCATAAGCAGACGATGCAAGCAGCGAGCAGCAGACGGCGACGGACACGGCTACGACACCTGCCTTGCCTGCCATCGGTTTGCTTGCTTGTTTCATTGCCGTTCCTCGCATCTGCCTTCTGGTATAAGCTTTACTTCTATGACCGCAGTGTATGCGGCTTTCCCTATGACTGTAAGAGACACAGGGTAAAGTTTGTAACAATCTGTAATGCCTACGTGCAGGGGTACTACACGGGGCGTTAAGACGTTACCATAGCGACATAGTTTTTGACAAATGCGATAGCCTTATGACCAATAATTCAACCGACTCTGGCAACACTGCACCGGCCAATCCACATGGCCATGCCAAGATCATGGTGGTCGATGACGACGTGCGCCTGCGTGACCTGCTGCGCCGCTACCTGACCGAACAAGGCTTCAATGTCGTCACCGCCGAAAGCGCCACCGCCATGAACAAGCTGTGGCTGCGCGAACGATACGATCTGCTGGTGCTGGACCTGATGCTGCCTGGCGAGGATGGCCTGTCCATCTGCCGCCGTCTGCGTGGCGCCGGCGATCAGACCCCGATCATCATGCTGACCGCCAAGGGCGAAGACGTGGACCGCATCGTCGGCCTGGAAATGGGCGCGGACGATTACCTGCCCAAGCCATTCAATCCGCGTGAACTGGTGGCCCGCATCGGCGCCGTCCTGCGCCGCAAGCAGCCGGACGAAATTCCGGGTGCGCCATCCGAGACCCCGCAAACCTTCGAGTTCGGCCAGTTCGTGCTGGACCTGGGCACCCGTACGCTGAAGAAGAACGGCGAAACCGTGCCGCTGACCACCGGCGAATTCTCCGTGCTCAAAGTGTTCGCCCGCCATGCACGCCAGCCGCTGTCGCGCGAGAAGCTGATGGAACTGGCGCGCGGCCGCGAATACGAAGTCTTCGACCGCAGCCTGGACGTGCAGATCTCGCGCCTGCGCAAGCTGATCGAACCCGATCCATCCAGCCCGCTGTATATCCAGACGGTGTGGGGCCTGGGCTATGTGTTCATCCCGGAGGGCCAGCCGCGTTGATGCATGCAGCGGCGGATCGATGATCCGCCCTACGACGCGGATCATCGCCCGGATCACATTCGATGACTTCCCGCCTCTCCCGCCTGAACTGGTTCCGCAGCGGTCTGTTCTGGCGTACCTTCCTGTTGCTCAGCGTGTTGACCACGCTGAGTATGTCCGCCTGGGTGGGCATGATTTCGCTCGTCCAGCGCGAGCCGCAGGCGCAGCAGACGGCGGCACAGGTGATCTCGGTGGTCACCATCACGCGTGCCGCCCTGACCCACTCCGCGCCCGATCTGCGGCGCGAACTGCTGTTCGAGCTGGTGTCCAACGAAGGTATCCGTGTGTTCCCGATGGAGGACTCGGACGAAGTCGATCCGCCGCCCGATAATGGCCTCATGCCCGATATCGCCGCCATCGTGCAGGCCAAGCTGGGCGCGGACACGCGCTTCTCCGCGGAAGTGAATGGCGTACCCGGTTTCTGGGTCAGCTTCAAGATCGATTCCGACCGCTACTGGCTGATGCTGGAACGCGAGCGCCTGCAAGGCCCGGTGCAGTGGCTGGGCTGGGCCGGCGTGGTGTCGCTGGTGTCGCTGCTTGGTGCGGCGCTGATTTCCAGCCTGATCAACCTGCCGCTGAAACGCCTGACCGCCGCTGCCAGCGAGATTGCACAAGGCCGCCATCCCGATCCGCTGCCGGAAGAAGGTCCGCAGGAAATCCGCCAGGCCAACCGCAGCTTCAACCAGATGGTCGACGATCTGCAGCAGGTCGAATCCGACCGCGCGGTAATCCTGGCCGGCATCTCGCACGACTTGCGCACCCCGCTGGCGCGCATGCAGCTGGAAGTGGAAATGGCGCACCTGACGACCGAAGCGCGTGAAGGCATGCAGTCCGATATCGCGCAGATGGACGCCATCATCGCCCAGTTCCTCGACTACGCGAAGCCGACCGAGGAATCGAGCTTCATCAACGTGGACATGGGGGAACTGCTGCAGGAAACCGTGCACGAAGCGAGCCGCCTGCAGGATGTGAAAATTAACGCCGACATTTCCGAACGCTGCCACATCCGCGGCAATGCGACAGACCTCAAGCGCGTGATCAACAACCTGATCGAAAACGCCCGCCGCTACGGCAAAACGCCGGGCACCGACGTGGCGGAACTGGACATCAAATGCTCGACCAAGGGCATGCACACTGCCAAGCGCGTCATCCTCGAAGTGCAGGACCATGGCAACGGTGTACCTGAAGAGCAGATCGGCCAGTTGCTGAAGCCTTTCACCCGCCTCGACACTTCACGCAGCCAGGCCAACGGCGCGGGCCTGGGCCTGGCCATTGTCGACCGCGTGCTGCAGCGCCACGGCGCCGAGCTGCATCTGGCGAACCGCGAAGGCGGCGGCCTCCAATTCAGGATTACCCTGCCCGCCAGCGCCTGAAGTGCTAGAGTGGAAGGCGGAGGTGCGCTATGAACATCCGCCACGGCTTCGCTGAAGCAATCGGCAATACGCCACTCATCCGCTTGTCCAGACTGTCCGAGGAAACGGGCTGCAATATTCTGGGCAAGGCGGAATTCCTCAACCCCGGCGGTTCAGTCAAGGACCGCGCCGCCCTCGCCATCCTGCAGGCGGCGGAAGCGGACGGCTCGCTGCGGCCCGGCGGCACCGTCGTCGAAGGCACGGCAGGCAACACCGGCATCGGGCTCGCCCATCTGTGCGCGGCGCGCGGCTACCGCTGTGTGATCGTGATCCCCGAAACGCAGTCGCAGGAAAAGATGGACCTGCTGCGCACCCTCGGCGCGGAAGTGCGCGCCGTTCCCGCTGTGCCCTACGCGAATCCCAACAATTACCAGAAGGTGGCCAGCCGCGTCGCTGAAGAGCTGCCCAGCGCCATCTGGGCCCGGCAGTTCGACAACACGGCGAATCGCCACGCGCACTACACCACGACCGGCCCCGAAATCTGGCGCGACACCGGCGGCCATATCGACGCCTTCACTTGCGCCGTGGGCACCGGCGGCACGCTGGCCGGTGTGGCGCGCTATCTGAAGGAACAGAAGCCGCGCGTGCGCATCGTGCTTGCCGATCCTTTCGGCAGTGCGCTGTATAGCTATCTGAAGACGGGCCAGCTGGCCAGCGAAGGCAGCTCAATTACGGAGGGCATCGGCAACAGCCGCGTCACTGCGAACCTGGAAGGCACGCCAATCGACGACGCGCTGCGCATCGATGACCAGACTTGCGTGAACATGGTGTATCGCCTGCTGCGCGAAGAAGGGCTGTATGTCGGCGGCAGCAGCGGCATCAACGTGGCTGCCGCCGTGGAGCTGGCGCACCAGCTGGGGCCGGGCCACACCATCGTCACCTTGCTGTGCGACCGTGGCAGCATCTACGCCGCCCGCCTGTTCAACCAGGACTGGCTGCGTCAGAAGAATCTCTTGCCTTCGTAGACAGGACGGCCTTCGTCGATGTGCAGCGTGGTGCGCAGCGCCAGGACACCTGCCAGCGGCGTGCAATGCGCATGCACCACGTCCATCAGCGCCTCGCCCACGCGGTCCAGCAATTCGCCGCTGCGGCCCGGCGTGATGCGCAAGTTCAGGTACAGAAAGGCACGTTCCGGCGCGCCGTCCGCCACCGCATAGTGCGCGGCAGGATAGGCAAGCACCCGCGTGCCGAGCAGCGGAAATACGGGCTGCCCGTCGCCATCCTGCATCTGCGTCAGCGCGCGCCCCAGAGCGGCGCACAGCGCCGGCATATCGCTATGCGCTTCCAGGTTGGCGCTGTACTCGAGTTTCAGGTGTGGCATCAGTGGTAGCGCATCGTCCAGGTGATCGTCAGCGGCTTGTTCATGGTGAAGCTGCCGGTGCTGCAGCTGACGACGGATTTCATCGGGCCGTATGGCGCTTTCCACTTGTCGTCGGCGGTGGTTGGCGCCACGCTGCATTCCTGCAGGCCATCGACGCTGAATTCCTCCACTTCGCCTTCGCCGAACCGCACCACATTGCCGTGCACCGTCGGGGCCGACGAGAAAGAGCCAAATTCCAGCGAAACCCGCTTCACCTGCTGCTCGCCCTGCGGCGTGTAGGTATCCTTGCGCACGATGCGGCCCGGCTCCAGCACGTATTCCGTTTGCAGCTTGATACGGCCATCCTTCTGCGGCGCGTTCTTGCCCAGCTTATCCAGTTCATCCTGATGATAGCTGACGATATATTGCTGGCCTTTCTGCGCGGTCTGAATGTCCTTGATCCACGCGGTTGGCAGCAGTTCGGCGCCATCGGCCAGCGTAAACTTCGGCAACAGCTGCGGATGCGCCGCGCCGCTGTCGGCGATGCCGGACACGATACGCGGCGAGAACGGCAGCGGATAGTAAGGGCTGTTGGCATGCTGGCTGGCGCCGCCGTTGATCATGGACAGGCTGAATACATGGCTCTTGTCGCGATACACGGCCAGTGCGCGGTCGTACTCGTCCTTCGCATAGGTGGTCAGACTGAAGCGGGGACGCGTGCGCTCCAGCCAGGCTTGCAGATCCTGACGCGGTGCCTTGTCCTTCATGCCCGCCATATTCCACTGCTCATTGGTGAAGATCAGCTGATGCAGCAGCGAGAAGTTCTCGCCCAGGATGCGGTGCTTGCCGCGGTAGCCATCGGTGCGGCGGCCCTGATTCCACATATCGACGGAACGCAGCTGTGGGTTGTACCAGAACTCCATATAGCGCTGGGCAATGCGCGAAGAGATGGTGTACGCGTAGTCCTTCTCTTCCGGCGTCAGCACACCGAGATAAGCGGAGATCGAGAGAATTTCCAGCATCGCCGTCTCGCCATACGGCCCCAAGCTGCGGCCGAAACTGAAGCCCTGCCCGTCCGCGTTGGCGACGTTCAGCGCCAGCGTGGCGGCTTTGCGCAGCAGCGCCTTCAGCTCCGGCGTCACTTCCAGGCCCGTTTCGACGTAGCGCTCACAGATCTCGGCGATCAGCAAGATGCTGTAGCGGTCGAAGCGGCCTTCGCCCGGCGTCTCATCGCTGAAGCCATACTGGCCCGAGTATGTAGCATAGTGCTTGAGCATCTTGTCCAGCAGGACCTTGGACGCACTATCGTCTTCCCAGCCCAGCAGCATGCGCAGTCGCGCGATGCTGAAGGCGACGCCGAAATAATTCGTGGGCAGGTCGATCAGTTCCCACTGCGGCACGCGCACGAAATGGCGCCAGTCCAGTTTCTCGCGCAGCTTCGCCAGCGTTTCCGGGCTGACCGCCTGCTCCTGCAAGCCCGCCTGCTTCAGGCGGTACAGCGCACCGAGGTAGTAGTAGATGCCCCAGGTGTGATTGTCCATGCCGACGGTGAGATCGGCGATAGCGCGGTAATCGGCCAGACGCTGGGCCAGGCGCGGATCATCCTTCGGTGTATTGAGCAGCACATAACCCAGGCCCGCGGCGATCTTCCCGGGCAGGAATTTGTCGCCGCTCTTGAACGGTGCATAGCCATCGATCACCAGGCCGTCCTTCTCCTGCACCAGACGGTCGAAGAAGTAGCCCAGCTGGCTGTAGGCGTTGTCCTGCACGATGCGGTTCATCGGCTGGATTTGCGTCTGCGCCTGAGCGCCTGCGCAGGCCAATGCGATCACGATCGCGGCCAGCGGCTTGTTGTCTCCAATTTTCATCGTGTTTTTACGCTCGTAGTTAAACGTTTAACTTGATAGTAAAAGAATTTTGGAGGAAGGTAAAGCGTTTTGACTCAGTTGCGGRAAGTGGTCGATGCGCGCAGCACCAGCTGCGGGTCGATGACGGTATAGCGGTCGACGTCTTTGCCATCGATAATGGCGAGGACCTTCTCCATGGCCGCCATGCCCATACGCTCGCTTTGCAGGTCGACGGAAGTCAGCGCCGGCGAGGTGTAGTTACCGTACTGGATATTGTCGAAGCCCGCCACCGAGATRTCGGCCGGCAGACGGAAGCCCAGTGTCTGCGCGGCCTTCATGAAGCCCAGCGCCATCAAGTCGTTGTAGCAGATCAGCGCATCGGGATGCTCGGCACCCAGCATGATCGAGGAGCACAGGCGCTCGCCCTCTCCCGCCGACGGCGCTGCCGCTTCGTGTTCGGCCAGCTCCAGGCCATGCGCGCGCAGGCAATCGCGCACACCGCCCATGCGCTCCGCATTACGGCGAGATTTGGGGAAACCCATGTAGGCAAAGCGTTTGTGGCCTTGTGTAATCAGGTGGCGCGCTGCCATGTAGCCGCCACGGAAGTCGTCGCTGGCGACGGTAGGCAGCTGCAGATGTTCCAGTTTGCCGAATATGACCAGCGGATGATTGAGCTTGACCAGCCAATCCATCTCGCTTTCCTGCAAACGCGTGAAGATGATCATGCCGTCCACACGGCGGCTCAGCGCTTCCAGCAGTTGGCGCTCGCGGCCCGGATTTTCTTCCGCATCCACCAGCAGCAACGTGTAGCCGTGGGCTTGCGCGATGCGGTTGGCGCCTTTCACCACACTGGAGAAGTGCGGGTTGGCGATATCCAGCACGGCCAGGCCGATCGCCTTGGTCTTCCCCGTGATCATGGACTGCGCCATCGGATTCGAGCGGTAGCCCAGTTCCGTGATCGCGTGCTGGATTTTGGCTTCCACCGCCGGCGAGAAGCGCTGCGTGCCGTTGATGAACTTGGACACAGTGGCGGTGGATACCCCTGCAGCGGCAGCAACGTCGCGGATCGTGGAAACGGTTTTCTTCATTTTTATTATCGTTTGATCGGGGACCCGATCTTACCATGCAGATAAGGCGATTGACTCAGCAAAAATTTCCGATATACTGCGGTTAAACGTTTAACTTACCACGGAAAAACCACATGAGCAAACCCTTCAAACGATTGCTGCTGACCGGCGCCGCCGGCGGCCTTGGCAAAGTCCTGCGCGAGCGCATCAAGCCCTGGGCCGACGTGGTACGCCTGAACGATCTGGCCGACCTCGGTCCGGCGCACGAAGGCGAGGAGATCGTCCAATGCAATCTGGCCGACCGCGATGCCGTACTGGCCATGGTCGAAGGCGTGGACGCCGTGCTGCATTTCGGCGGCATCTCGGTGGAGGATAAGTTCGAGCCCATCATGCAGGCCAATATCCTCGGCCTGCACTATCTGTATGAGGCGGTGTACAAGGCGGGCGTGAAGCGCGTGATCTACGCCAGCTCCAGCCACACGGTGGGCTTCTATCCCAACACGCAGCTGGTCGACGCCGACATGCCGCTGCGTCCGGACGGTTTCTATGGCATCAGCAAATGCTTCGGCGAGGCGCTGTCGCGCTATTACTACGACCGCTTCGGCATCGAAACGGTTTGCCTGCGCATCGGTTCCTCTTTCCCGGAACCGCGCAATCAGCGCATGATGACCACTTATCTGGCGTACGACGATCTGGTGGAACTGCTGCGCTGCGCCCTGTTCACGCCACGCGTGGGACACACCATCACCTTTGGCACTTCGGACAATGCTACGCGCTGGTGGGATAACCGCAAGGCTTCGCACCTGGGCTACAAGCCGAAGCGCAGTTCGTCCGAGTTCGCGGACCGCTTCCCGGACAACGCCGAGCGCCCTGCGCCGGACGATTTAACCTCAATCTTCCAAGGCGGCCCCTTCGTCACGGCAGGCCCGATGTACGACTAAGAAAACCCGAGGCGTGAACCTGGTGCCTGCCACATCGTGGCAGGCACCTGCCTTTGCGCCGTTGGTTTACGGCGCCAGCCCGAAACGGAACACCGTCACCGAGCGGAACTCCTGACCGGGCCGCAGCACGGTCGATGGGAACTGCGGCTTATTCGGACTGTCCGCAAAGTGCTGCGTCTCGAACGCGAAGCCGTCGTAGCGTTCATACGCCCTGCCCTCCCCGCCCATTTCGCTGCCATCGAAGCTATTGGCCGTGTAGAGCTGGGCGGACGGCTCGGTCGTGCTGACCTCCATCCGGCGTCCACTCGTCGATTCATCGATCACCGCCACACGCGCCAGCGCGCCTGCGGGTTTGTTAAACACCAGCCCGTGGTCGTAGCCCGGCGGCGTTCCCAGCAAGCCGCCCTGGCCAGTACCCGCTGATGCCGCAGCCTCGGCCAGGCGCGCGGCCGCGCTGGCTGGCCGGCGGAAATCGAGCGGCGTGCCCGCCACGCTGGGCAACTCGCCGGTCGGCAGCTTTTTGCCGTCGGCAGCGATATAGCGGTCCGCATCGATCCGGAAGCGGTGCGACGCCAATCCCTGCGCACCCGCCCCAGCCAGATTGAAGTAAGCGTGATTGGTCAGATTCACGACCGTCGGCGCATCGCTGCGCGCTAAGTATTCGATGCGGAACTCGTCACGATGCCGCAGCAACCGATACGTCACCGCCAACTCCATTCGTCCCGGCATTCCCTGATCGCCATCCGGGCTGACCAGCCGATAYGTCGAGCCAATGGACTCGCTGTCCGCGAAATCCGTGCGCGCCCACACGCGCCGGTCGATGCCGTTCGGATCGCCGTGGATGGCCACGCCCTTGCTGTTCGGCGTGAGCTGGTAAGCCTTGCCATCCAGCGTGAATTGCGCATTGCCGATGCGGCCCGCGTAACGGCCAATCACGGCGCCGTAGCGGCGGTTGGAGCGCATATAGGTCGCCAGGTCCGGCGCGCCGAGCATGATATTGGCGCGCTTGCCATGGCGATCGGCCACCGTGGCTGACACCAGAATCGCGCCATAATCGATGAAGCTGAGCTGCATGCCGCGGTCGTTGGACAAGGTCACACGCTCAACCGCAGCGCCGGYCGGCGTCACGCCATAAGGCTCAGCGCGGATGCCGGACGCGGCGGCGGAACTGGCAGCCAGAGCGGCTGCCGCGGCTGTTGCCGCAATGGCGGCAGAAATGGAGGTTGTCGTCATGCACGTCATCGTACAACCGTATGAGCATAACGCAAAAATATTTTCACTAGTCGTGTCGATCTGGCGTTTGACCGTTCGTCGTGGGAATATGGATGCCGTAAAAAAGAGGCGTCCCTTTCCTCAACTCAACGGAGATCAACATGAGCGTGAAACCCATCCCTGAAGGCATGCATTCCCTGACCCCACACATCGTCTGCGAGGGCGCTGCTGAAGCGATCGAGTTCTACAAAAAGGCCTTCAACGCCGTCGAAACCGCCCGTATGCCCGGCCCCGGCGGCAAGCTGATGCACGCCGCCGTGAAGATTGGCGACTCRACCCTGATGCTGGCCGACGACTTCCCCGACTACGGCGGCTTCGGCCCAAAACATCTGAAAGGTTCGCCAGTCACCCTGCACCTCTACGTACCTGACGTGGACGCCACCTTCCAGCAGGCCATCAACGCCGGCGCCACCGTCCGCATGCCGGTTGCCGACATGTTCTGGGGCGACCGCTACGGCCAGCTGGTCGATCCGTTTGGCCACAACTGGTCCATCGCCACCCACACCCGCGACATGACACCTGAACAGATGCAGGAAGAAATGAAGAAGCAGACCCCGGGCTGCGCGCCGGAACAGCAGAAATAAGGTGCCGACATGCGATTCATGATCATCGTGAAAGCCTCGCCGGAGTCCGAGGCCGGCAAGATGCCGAGCACGGAGTTGCTGGCCGCCATGGGCAAGTACAACGAAGAACTGGTCAATGCCGGCGTGCTGTTGGCGGGCGAAGGCCTGCACCCGTCCTCGCGCGGTGTGCGGGTGCACTTCTCCGGCAACAAGCGCACCGTGGTCGATGGTCCCTTCTCTGAAACCAAAGAGTTGATTGCGGGCTTCTGGCTGATTCAGGTAAAGTCTCTGGCGGAAGCCATCGAATGGGTCAAGCGCTGCCCCAATCCGATGGAGAGCGACAGCGACATCGAAATCCGCCAGGTGTTTGAGGCCGAGGATTTCGGTGCCGAATTTACGCCTGAGCTACGTGAGCAGGAACAACGCATCATGGCTAAGGCGGCCGAGCAGCAGCGCCATTAATGTGTCGGCGGGCCGGAAGGTCCGCCTTCCTTTAAAGGATTAGCCATGCAATACATGATCTTGCGCCGTGCCGACGACACGTCGGAATCCCCGGACTTCCCCTCCCCCGAACTGAAAGCCGCCGTTCCCGGTGCCAAATGGCTGCAGCACAGCGCCAGCGCCGTGCGCATGAAGCGCACCGATGGCGAATGGAGCTTCAGCGAAGGTCCGTTTGACGACGTGGCCGTGGCAGGCTTCACTTTCGTTGAGGCGCCCAACCGTGCCTCCGCCGAAGCCCACGCCAGCCTGTGGCCGACGGCCGACGCGGAAGGTGAAGCCGTGCTGGAAGTGCGTGAAGCCGGCTGCCCCGGCGGCTGCGTCGGTTTCGACACCGGCGAAAAACCGAAGAAATCCGGTTTTGCCATCCTGCTGCGTTCCGATGAAGTGAATGAAGCCGACCTGGCGCCACCGGCGGAAGTGATCGACATCATGAACCGCGCCAACCGCGCCGCGATTGAGGCCGGCACCGCGATTTCGGGCGAAGGCCTGAAATCCACCGCCAAAGGCTCGCGCGTGAAAATCAACGGCGGCAAACCGCAGATCGTGGACGGTCCCTTCACCGAAATCAAGGAACTCATCGCCGGCTATTGGCTGATCGACGTGCCTGCGCTGGACGACGCGATTGCCTGGGTCAGGAATTATCCATACCCGAATGTCGGCACGATGGAAGTCGAGCTGCGCAAAGTAGCACTGTGAAGGCGGACGCCACCCACCGCGCGATCGAGGCCGTCTGGCGCATCGAGTCGGCCAAGATCATCGCGGTCCTGACGCGCATGCTGCGCGACGTGGGTCTGGCCGAGGAGATGGCGCAGGAGGCTCTCGTCAGCGCACTCGAAACCTGGCCCGAGCAAGGCACGCCGGACCGTCCCGCCGCCTGGCTGATGACGGCCGGGAAGAACAAGGCCCTCGACTATCTGCGCCACCAAAAGCTCAAGCACGACAAGGAGCCCGAACTCACCTACGAAATCGAAGGCCTGCTGCAGGACGCCGCGCCCGATCTGGAGCGCACGCTGGACGACAATATCGGCGATGACCTGCTGCGCCTGATCTTCATTTCCTGCCACCCCGTGCTGTCGATGGAAGCGCGTGTGGCGCTGACCCTGCGCCTGCTGGGCGGCCTGACCACGGACGAAATCGCGCGCGCCTTCTTCGTGGCCGAGCCGACGGTCGCGCAGCGCATCGTGCGCGCCAAGCGCACGCTGACCGAGGCGAAGGTGCCGTTCGAGGTGCCACGCGGTCAGGAACTGGTCGAGCGTCTGGCAGCCGTGCTGCAGGTGCTTTATCTGATCTACAACGAGGGCTACTCGGCCAGCGCGGGCGCGGACTGGATGCGCCCTGCCCTGTGCGAGGAAGCGCTGCGCCTGGGACGTATCCTGGCTGAACTGGCGCCGGGAGAACCGGAGGTGCATGGCCTGGTGGCGCTGATGGAAATCCAGTCCTCACGCGCGCGGGCACGCACGGACGCACAGGGCAATCCCGTGCTCTTGCTGGAGCAGGACCGTGCGCGCTGGGATCAGCTGCTGATCCGCCGCGGCCTGGCAGCGCTGGACCGCGCCGAACGGCTGGAGCGCGGACTTGGTCCTTATGCGCTGCAGGCAGCCATCGCGGCCTGCCACGCACGGGCGCGCAAGGCGGAAGACACCAATTGGGAACGCATCGCAGCTTTGTACGATGGACTGGCGGCGCTGCAGCCGTCTCCGGTGGTGGATTTGAACCGCGCGGTGGCGCTGTCCATGGCTTTCGGGCCGGCGGTGGGGCTGGAGTTGGCGGATACCTTGCTCGATGAGCCGGCGCTGAAGAATTATCACCTGCTGCCCAGCGTACGCGGCGATTTTCTGTTCAAACTGGGACGGCTGACCGAAGCGCGTACGGAATTTGAACGGGCAGCGGAATTGACGCAGAATGCGCGCGAGCGCGGGCTGCTGATGGCGCGCGCCGCCGCGTGCACGCCGCTGGCCCGCCCGCAAAACCGGTAAGCCCAGGTGGCTGGCACTCCGTGCCAGCCACCTGATCGGCGGCGCAGGCTGGGTGCAGGCACTCCGTGCCAACCACCTGATCGGCGGCGCAGGCTGGGTGCAGGCACTCCGTGCCAACCACCTGTTCGGCGGCGCGGGAGGGGTGGCTGRCACGGAGTGCCTGCCACCAGATTCACGCCGTGGGTTCTCAGGCGCTTTCCAGCGACCCGTCGGCGCGCGTGCGCAGGTAGCGCGGGAGCTGGTCGTCCATTTGCATCCAGTGCAGACGGTTCTCGGAGAAGGTGTGATCCTCCGGCGGCAGCTGCTCCGGATCGTCCAGGCTGGAGGTGGTGATGTCGACATCCYCCGGCGTGCGGGCGTCGGAAAAGGTCAGCTGGGTGCCGCAGCGCGAACAGAACTGCCGCGTCACGCCGGGACTGGACTGGTAGGACGCCGGCGCGCCAGCAAAGCGCAAGCCCGAGCGCCGCACGCTGAACCACGCCACGGCCGGCGCACCGGCCGCGCGGCGGCACATTGAGCAATGACACAAGGTGCTGTGGAAGGCCGGGCCTTCCACTTCATAGCGCACCGCCCCGCACAAACAGCCGCCCCTGTACATGATGCCTACTCCAGTAGTTTGGTCATCAGCAGCTCGGCAGAACCGTAGCCGTACAAAGAATCGCTTTCGAGCCCCGGCGTATCGTAGGGCACCGATATTTCGCGGTCCGGCTTGGCCGGATCGTCCGAATACGTCGCCTGCCAGGCGCGTTTCAGCGCGTCGGCTCGGCGGATGAACATGGGCGACATCCAATCCTCGCGCCGGAAATTCACCAGGTTCCCGATCACCGGCCAGCGCCCATTGGACACGGCCACGTCACCGGCGCGGATCACTTTGAGCGCATCTTCAGCCCTCAGCTCCTGCACGTCTGCCAGGGTAGGCAGGGTCCAGTGCTTGGGACCGAACAGGTAGGCCAGCATGACCTTCCCTTGTGGCGACAGGCGGGCCACCAGACCGGTGGCGTATCCGCCGTTTCTCAGCGGGATGGCAAACCAGCTGCCCTCCCGGTACGGCTGCAACTTCATCAACTTCCTTTCAATTGCGCCGCACCGCCCCGCCTACTCTTCGTAGTGGAACTGCGCGGCGATGGGACCCGCCTTGAACAGCGCTTCCTTCATTTCCTTATCCAACTTCGGATCGCGGCGGCGTACCCATTCCAGCAACTGCGCAATATGCTTGCGCGTGYCGTCGCGCTGACTGGCCATCACCAGTTTCAGCTCCGGGTCCGTACAGACTTCGACGCGCTGGTTTTGAAGATCCAGCATCTCTATCTTTTCGCTGAGCGATGTCAGTGCCCGGTGCATGTCCAGCACCTGTGCGTTCAGATAGTCGCGCGGTTCGACAACGTGTTCCTGCGTCATTCCAGTCTCCTTAGGCATGCGGTTACACGCATTGTCTGCCTGCGGCGCGGATTTCTCAAGTGTAGCTGCCCCCCTGAAAAGATGTCGCACGACACGTATAATCTGGCGCATGAACAATTTTGAATACCACAATCCCACCCGAATCCTGTTCGGCGCGGRCCAGATCGCCGGCATGGCGAAACATATTCCCTCCAATGCGCGCGTGCTGATGCTCTACGGCGGCGGCAGCATCAAGGCGAATGGCACTTACGACGAAGTGAAGGCCGCTTTGGCCGGTCATGCCGTCCTCGAATTCGGTGGCATCGAACCGAATCCGCATTATGAAACGCTGATGCAGGCGGTTGCGCTGATCAAGGCCGAGAAAATCGATTACCTGCTGGCCGTTGGCGGCGGTTCGGTCATTGACGGCACCAAATTTGTGGCAGCGGCAGCCGTATTTGACGGCGAACCGTGGGATATCCTGTCCATCGGCGGCAAAGTCGTGCAAGGCGCCATGCCTTTCGGCGCGGTGCTGACGCTGCCCGCCACCGGTTCCGAAATGAACAGCGCCAGCGTGATTACCCGCGCCGCGACCAGGGAAAAGCGCGCTTTCGCGTCCAGATTCGTGTATCCGCAGTTCTCCGTGCTGGACCCGTCCAAGACCTTCACCCTGCCCCTGCGCCAGGTCGGCAACGGCGTGGTGGACGCCTTCGTGCACGTGATGGAGCAGTACATGACCTACCCGGTCAACGCGCCAGTCCAGGACCGCTTCGCAGAAGGCTTGCTGCTGACGCTGATCGAACAAGGTCCGCAGGTGCTGTCGGCGCCGGAAGATCTGGAAATCCGTGCCAATATCATGTGGACCGCCACCCTCGCGTTGAATGGTCTGATCGGTGTCGGCGTGCCGCAGGACTGGGCGACGCACAKGATCGCCCACGAGCTGACCGCGCTGTTCGGCCTGGATCACGCGCAAACGCTGGCGATTGTGCTGCCGGGGATTTTGTCGGTGAAGCGCGAGGCCAAGCGGGGCAAGCTGCTGCAGTATGCCGAGCGGGTTTGGGGGCTGCGCGAAGGTTCGGAAGATGCGCGTATCGACGCGGCCATCGAGCGCACCCGCGCCTTCTTCGAGCAGATGGGCGTGCAGACGCGCCTGTCCGGCTACGGCCTGGACGCAGCCAGCGCAATCGACGCGACAGTTCAGGCGCTGGAAGCCGCCGGCATGACCAAACTGGGCGAGCACCGCGACATCACGCCCGCCGTCGCCCGTGCCGCGTTGGCGCTGAGCGTTTAAACCTGACGCAAAAGCAGGTGGCAGGCACATCGTGCCTGCCACCAGGTTCACGCCTCGGGTTTTGAGGTCCTGTGGTAAAATGCGCGATCGCTAGGGGTCCTGGACATTGTCCGGGTGAGAAATACCCTTCGTACCTGATCTGGATAATGCCAGCGAAGGAAAGCGCAAAGTTGTCTTCTCCCCTCCTTTGAATGCTCCCGCGTTGGCTCGTTAGAACCACAAAAGAGCACAACATGAATCAATCCCGCATCACCCTTACCGCCATCGCGCTGGCCGCTGCGCAGCTGGCGAACGCGCAATCGAACGACACCAAGATGACCGAAGTCGTCATCACCGCCAACCGCGCCATTGCCGACCGTTCCTCCGTCGCCGGTTTCTCCGACGCTCCTCTGCTGCAAACGCCCGCTTCCGTCAGCGTGATCACGCGCGAGCAGATGCAGRACCTGAACATCCGCTCCACCACCGACGCTTCCAAGTACGACGCCAGCATCGGCGACTCCTACAATGCGGTTGGTTACGCCGAGCAGTTCTCCATCCGCGGCTTCAAACTGGATAACGCCAGCTCCTACCGCAAGGACGGCCACGCCATCTCCGGCGACACCCAGATCCCGCTGGAGAACAAGGAAAGCATCGAAGTCCTGAAGGGCCTGTCCGGCCTGCAAATGGGCGTCTCCGCCCCGGGCGGCGTAGTGAACTACGTAACCAAGCGCCCAACCGAGAACAATCTGCGTTCCGTGCTGTTCGAAGTCAGCGAGCGCGGTACCGTGTATGGCGCCGTGGACCTGGGCGGCCGCTTTGAAGACCGCCGCTTCGGCTACCGCATCAACGCGGCGGGCGAGCATATCCAGTCCTACATCAAGGGCGCGGACGGCCACCGCTCCTTCATCTCCGGCGCCTTCGACTGGCAGATCTCGCCGCAGGCCTTGCTGCAACTGGACGCCGACTACCAGAACAAATCGCAGCTGACCGCTCCGGGCTTCCAGCTGATCGGCGGCACTGCGCTGCCGAAGGTCGATGCGGACGTGTTCCTGAACGACCAGCCATGGGCCAAGCCGGTGAAAACCGAAACCACCAATATCGGCGCGACCTTTAAGTATGCCCTGTCGCAGGACTGGCAAGCGACCATCAGCGCCAACCAGCACATCTTCAAGCGCGACGACTACACCGCCTTCCCTTATGGCTGCAGCAGCGAAGAGCTGTGGCCGGGCTTCTGCGCCAATGGCGACTACGATGTGTACGACTACAAGAGCCTGGGCGAAGAGAAGCGTCCGTTCTCGGCGCGTGCCCAGATTCACGGCAAGTTCGCCACCTCCGGTATTCGCCATGAAGTGACCTGGGGCCTGTCCTACTTCCGCAATAAGGAAAGCTGGGGCGATTACCAGTATGACCTGGCGGGCGTGAGCAATATCTATCATCCGATCGCTGTGGCGCCGGTTCCGGGCAGCAGCGGTCCCGTCTCCGTGCGCCGCCGCGACAAAGAAAAGGCCGTCTACCTGCAGGACATCATCAGCCTGACCGATGAAGTGGCCGTGCACGCGGGTGCGCGCTACGTGCAGGTGAAGCGCGATGAACTGGGCGTCGACCCGTCGTCCAATAACTTCTGGCTGCCGAATGTGGCGCTGGTCTATTCGCCGCGCGCCGACCTGTCCGCGTATGCATCGTACGCACAAGGCCTGCAGCATGGCGGCGTAGCGCCGATCGAAACCACCAATCAGAATCGCGCGCTGGACCCAGGCAAGTCGAAGCAGATCGAAGTGGGCGTGAAGACTGTGGTGGCGGGCATTTCGGCTACCGCAGCCGTGTTCCAGAWCGACCAGGGCCATGAGTTCATCGACGGCAGCAATACCTTTGTGCGCGCAGGCCAGGAACGCCATCGCGGCCTGGAACTGTCGGCTCAGGGTAAGGTGAACAAGCTGCTGAACGTGGGTGCGTCCGTGGCTGCGCTCCAGACGAAACAGAGCGGCACCGGCCAGGCAGACTTCGACGGCAAGCGCGTGACCAATGTGCCGAACTTCCGTTCGACCGTGTTTGCCGAATACACCGTGGCCGAAGTGCCGGGCCTGAAGGTCAATGCGGACTGGCAGTTCTCGGGCAAGAAGGCCTTCGACGAAGCCAACACCGTATTCGTGCCGAAGTACCATGTGCTGAACCTGGGCGGCTCGTATGCGGCCAAGCTGGGCGAGAACACCGTCATCCTGCGCGCGCAGGTGCGCAATGCGCTGGACAAGTTCTACTGGCGCGATGTGACGCCTGAGCTGGGCGGTTATCTGTTCCCAGGCGCGCCACGTACCTTCCGCCTGTCCGCGCAGGTCGACTTCTAAAACAAATATTGGACCCGCATCGTGAAGCTTTTCGCGGTGCGGGCCGAGTTCTTGCCGACCAGGTAGGCTGCTTCGTATTTGATCTGCTGTCCGTTGGCGCCGGCGTCGACGTAACCGAAGACTGCCGGACCTAATCGGTGCGACTGCTTATCGGACGGCTGCCAGTCGTTCCACTTCCCCAGCTCGCCAAAGCCCTGCAAGCCCGGTTGCAGCCAGCTTTTCCAGCGGTGCTTGATCTGCCATTGATAGACCAGCTCCGTATCGTTCTTTTCGCCGTTATCGAACTCGCGCTGGAAGAAGACATTCAAATTGAACTGGGTGCGCCAGAACTGCGTCTGCAGCGCGGGACCGATCTCCAGCGCATAGCCTTGTGAACGGTCGCGTGGACGCTCGATGGTGGTGTGCAGCGCCACGTCCCAATCATACTGGCCCTGCGTCAAAAGGAAATCGTTCTGCCATTCGAGCGCGACGAAGCGCGTTTGCTCGCCGCCGATCTGGAACCAGCTGCCGCTCAATTCCGTGTACCAGCGCGAAGTAACGCCGTAGCCCAGACCAATTTCCGGCATCGCGCGCGTGGCGCGGTCCTTGTAGTGAGCGTTCCAGTATTTGTAGTCGACGTTGGCCAAGCCTTCGACGTCGTAGACGTTGACGAGATAGTAGCCGGTCTCGGCGCAGGCGAATTGCGGAAGCAAGGCAGCAAGCGCGAAGAGCAGCTTTTTATTCATCGTCACGTCCCTAGTAGTTGTTTTACCTGTTCGATGCGTTCTGCAAGCGAGCCGTGGATGCGCGAATAAGGTATGGCGCGGCTAGCCAGTTCCTCGTGCAGAATCTCATGAATAATACCGCTGACATCCTCAGGTTCGCGATGTAATCCATCAGGAATCCATGGAATATCGGGGTCGCAGACCAGGGTAATGTCGTATTGGCGCGACGCTACCAAATTGGCAAGGTCTTCGCGCAGGCCGCCGAAGTAGTGGCGGTTATACACGGCAGTCATCAGCGGCGTGGTGTCGCAGAACAGGAAGCGGCTGCCTTGCGCCGCCATCGCATCTTCGCGCGCCACCTGCATGGTAGCGATGTGAAACTGGTCATCCTCCACGGGTACGCGCTGCTCGCGCTCGACAAACTCGCGCAGGTATTCAGGCACCCACGGCGAGCCATACTGCTCCGCCAGGGCTTGCGCCAGCGTGGTCTTGCCGGATGAAGCGCTGCCGACAATCGCAACGCGGAAGGGCTGCTTCATTTCAGGACCATGCCCTTCGCATCGTCATAAGCGGAACGCTGCCAGGACAGCAGGCCCGCAATGGCCATGGCCACGAACATCGCATACAGCACGGCCGTCAGCATCAGGCCTTTGTGAACATAGAGCGCCACATACAGCACGTCCACGATGATCCACACATGCCAGTTCTCGATCTTCTTGCGCGACAGGAGAGCCTGCCCTACCAGGCTGCCTGCGGTCAGGAAGCCGTCGGCATGCGGCACGTCGGTGTCGGTGTAGGTCTTCAGGAACCAGGCCAGCACCACGTAGCCCACCGCCCATGCTGCGCCGGACACCATTCGGCTGCGTGCGGAAAGCGTGGTCACGGGCAGCTTGTGATCCTCACCCGGACCGTGCAGCCACTGATACCAGCCCCAGAACGACACGGCGATGAATACCAGTTGCAGCGCCATGTCGCCATACAGCCGGGATTCAAAGAACACCACGCCGTACATGGCCGAAGCCAGGATCGCGAACAGCCACGCCCARTGGTTCTGGCGGATGTTGAGCCACACCGTCGCCACCGACAGGACGAAGGAGAGGATCTCCAGCGGCGTGGTCGCCGCCAGACCAAACAGGGATATGGATTCGTTCACGTTTTACTTCTTCGGATACTTGATCTTCATTTCCTGCAGCAGGTTGTCGGCATGGTCGACTTCCTTCATCACCCATAGCATGTAGCGGATGTCCAGGTGGATGGCGCGGRTAATCTGCGGATCGAAGTACCAGTCCTTGGTGATGGACTCGTAGGTCGAATCGAAGTTCAGGCCAATCAGTTCGCCGCGCTTGTTCATCACCGCGGAACCTGAGTTGCCACCGGTGGTGTCAGCCGTGGTCAGGAAATCGACCGGCACGGTGCCCAGCACCGGGTCCTTGAACACGCCATAGCGCTTGTCCTTGATGGCTTCCAGCAGATTGGCTGGTGCGTTAAACGGCTCCTTGCCGGTGTGCTTTTCAACCACGCCTTCCACGGTAGTGAATGGTCCCTTGGTCACGCCATCGCGCGGCGAGTAGGACTTCACGGTGCCGTAGGTCACGCGCAGGGTGGAGTTCGCGTCCGGGTAGACTGGCTTGCCCTGCGACTTCTTCCAGGCGCTGACGGCTTCCATGTATTGCGGGATCACCTTTTCCAGATTGCCGTCCACTTCCTTGCGGCGCTCTTCCAGCGCCAGGCCAATGCCATTCAGCTTGACCGCCAACTTGACGAAAGAATCGTCGGACTTGCTGATGGCGTCGATGTCCTGATCCATCAAGGCCAGGCGCGCGGAAGTGTCGCCCAGCTTGGAGCCGGTATACAGCGCAGGCACGTCAGCCACGGCTGGCAGCACTGCATCCAGTCCTTGCGGATGGGACTTCAGCTTCGCGTAGCGCTGCAGGCTGGCGCTGAAGCGGGCCTGGTCCACCGAGCCTACGTAGGACTGCTCCAGGCGCGTCAGGCGGGCCTTGATGAAGCTCAGATCGCGCTGCTGGTAGCCGGACTCACGTTCCGCGTCAGGCTTCTTGCGTTCCTGCGCCAGGCGCACCAGGCTGCGGGCGTTCTTCAGCAAGTCGCTGTTGGTGGCCACGTTCCAGGCGAATTCTTCATCGGCCAGCTGCATGTCGGCTGCGATCACGGCATTCAGCTCGTCCAGCATGGACTTCGATACACCCGGCTGCTTGGCGTACCAGGTGCGGAATTCGGCATCCTGCACATCCTTGATGGCCGCGATGTCCTTGCGCAGGAAGCCATCCAGCAAGCCCTGGGTTTTCTTCATGCGGTTGTTGGTGGACTTGACCACGGAGGCGTAGCGCACCACATCGCTTTCCTTGCCCTTGGTGGCGGCGTCGATGGTGTCCAGGTCGGCCTGGTAGTCAGCCACCATGGCGGGATAGCTCACGTCGCGCGCGTGGCGGATTTCGGACGCCAGCTTGTAGCGGCTGGTGCGGCCCGGATAACCGGCCAGCAGGATCGGATCGCCGTTCTTCAGGCCTTCCGCCGAAACGACGAGGAAGTCCTTGGATTTGTAGGGCACGTTGTCCGGCGACGGATCGGCAGGCTTGCCGTCCTTGCCCACGTAGGCGCGGATGAAGGAGTAGTCGCCGGTGTGGCGCGGCCATTCATAGTTGTCGATATCGCCGCCGTAGTTGCCGATGGATTCAGCCGGCGCGTACACCAGGCGCACGTCGCGGATCATCATCTGGCGGATGCGGTAAAACTCGCCGCCTCGGTTAAAGGCCGGCACCGAGCAGCGGTAGATCTTGTCGGATTCGCATTCGGCGATCAGGGCCTTGATGCGCGATTCCACGGCGTCATGGCGCGCGCGGCCGGACAGCTTGTCCAGGCCTTCCAGCACGCGTTTGGTCACATTTTCAACCTTGTCGGTTACATAAATGTGCGAGGTCGGGCCGCCCGGCAGTTCTTCGGCGCGGGTCTTGGCCAGGAAGCCGTTGGCAATGTAGTTCTTTTCAGCGGTCGAATTGCGCTGGATGGCGCCGTATGCGCAGTGGTGATTGGTCACCACCAGACCATCAGGGGACACGAAGGACGCCGAGCAGCCGGCCAGCGACACGATGGCGCTCATCGGGTGCCTGGACAGGTCGGCCAGCTGCTCCGCCGGGATCGTGATGCCGATGCGTTTCAGTTCCGCTTTCAGTTGCGGCAATTGATTCGGCAGCCATTGGCCTTCGTCGGCGTACACTGGTGCGAAGGCGGTCAGCAGGGC